>WFPP01000022.1 GCA_015487495.1 Thiomicrorhabdus sp. | reverse complement strand
CTGAAATTGTTGCGGGTACTGCAGCGGTATAAGTTTGAAAGTTTCAATAAAAGGTTAATGATAATGAGTGGACAAATAGTACAAATTATCGGCGCAGTTATTGACGTCGAGTTTAAAGGTGCTGATTTACCAAATATCTATGACGCGCTAACAGTTGATGGTGAAGGGCTTACCCTTGAAGTTCAACAGCAAATCGGTGATAACAAAGTGCGAACGATTGCAATGGGTTCATCGGATGGTTTAAAGCGTGGTATGGCTGTTTCTAATACAGGTGCGGCTATTTCAGTACCAGTAGGTAAAGCAACCTTAGGTCGTATTTTTGATGTACTTGGTAACGCAATTGATAATGCGGGCCCAGTAGAAGCAGAAGCGACAAGCGCAATTCACCGTGCAGCACCTGCATTTGATGAATTGGCTGCATCTCAAGAGCTTCTTGAAACCGGTGTTAAAATCATCGATTTGATCTGCCCGTTTGCCAAGGGTGGTAAAGTAGGTTTATTTGGTGGTGCGGGTGTTGGTAAAACCGTTAACATGATGGAGTTAATTCGTAACATTGCGATGGAGCATTCAGGTTACTCAGTATTTGCTGGTGTAGGTGAGCGTACTCGTGAAGGGAATGATTTCTATTATGAAATGGAAGAGTCAGGGGTACTTGATAAAGTAGCACTGGTTTATGGTCAGATGAATGAGCCTCCAGGAAACCGTTTACGTGTTGCCTTAACTGGTTTGACAATGGCAGAATACTTCCGTGATGAAGGACGTGATATCCTATTCTTCGTGGATAATATTTACCGTTATACACTTGCTGGTACAGAGGTATCCGCTTTGTTGGGTCGTTTACCTTCTGCGGTAGGGTATCAACCTACATTGACTCAAGAAATGGGTCAAGTACAAGAGCGTATCACATCAACCAAAACGGGTTCAATCACTTCTATTCAAGCGGTATATGTTCCTGCAGATGATTTAACGGATCCTGCACCAGCAACAACTTTTGCTCATTTAGATGCAACAGTTGTATTGAATCGTGCGATTGCTGAAACGGGTATTTACCCTGCGATTGATCCACTGGATTCAACTTCTCGTCAGCTTGACCCGTTAGTTGTTGGTCAAGAGCACTATGAAGTGGCTCGTGGTGTACAGCAAACACTTCAGCGTTATAAAGAACTAAAAGACATCATCGCAATTCTTGGTATGGATGAGCTTTCAGAAGAAGATCGTGCGCTTGTAGCACGTGCTCGTAAGATGCAACGCTTCTTCTCTCAGCCTTATTTTGTAGCAAAAGTTTTCACAGGTGAAGATGGTCGTTATGTTCCATTAAAAGAAACCATCCGTGGTTTTAAAATGATTATTTCTGGTGAAATGGATGATGTTGCTGAGCAGGCATTTATGTATGCTGGTAACATTGACGAAGTGTTCGAGAACGCTAAAAAGTATAAAGGGTAATCGGTTATGGCCTTCTCAATGCAAGTAGATATTGTTAGTGCGGAAGGAGAAATTTTCTCTGGTAAAGCAGATATGCTTTTTGCACAGGCTGCTAATGGTGAGATAGGTATTATGCCTCATCATACCCAGTTTTTAAGTCAGTTGAAGCCTGGCACAGTACGTGTGGTTAGTGGGGATGAAGAAGATTATTTCTACATCAATGGCGGAATCATTGAAATTCAACCTTCAGTTGTAACGGTCTTGGCGGATACGGCAATTCGAGCGGCGGATTTGGATGAAGCTCAAGCTAAAGAAGCTAAACGACAAGCTGAAGAAGCAATGGAAAATGCAAAGTCTGAAACAGATATTGCACGTGCGCAAGTTGAGCTTGCGGAAGCTGTTGCTCAAATTCAAGCGATCTCTAAATTAAGAGATCGTTTGCAAAAGACTGGGATGGCTTAAACTTTTCCTTTATATAAAAAGCGCCTTAAGGCGCTTTTTTTTCCTCTCATGGTTTTACAAAATAATAAAAAAGTTTGAATTGAGTCTTTCTATTATTTTGTAAAATTATTTGTTAAGAAAGCGATTTAATCAGCGCTTCGCTTCCTTAAAAAGTGTGCCATTGTAATGATGGACTTTAGCTGTTTATTAAGCCCTCTAATTTTTTAGACTTAAGATTTTTTATAGTGTGATGACTGTTCTAATTCATATCTTTGTCTCTTAGGTTTAGGATATTATTTTGGATAGGAGCGAACCTATTATATGACTTTAAAAGTTATTATCTTGGCTGCGGGTAAAGGAACTCGTATGCGATCTAAAATCCCTAAAGTGCTACAACCGTTAGCACAAAAACCTTTACTGCAACATGTGATTAATACCGCTCAAGCATTGCAATGTGATGAAATTATTACAGTTGTAGGGCATGGTGTTGAGCATGTTAAAGCCAGTGTAGAGGGGCAGAATTTAACCTTCTCTTTGCAAGAACAACAGTTAGGTACAGGGCATGCTGTTATGCAAGCAGATGCTCATTATTCTGATCAGGATACGGTATTAATTTTATATGGTGATGTTCCTTTAACAAAAGTCTCAACCTTAAATACTTTGTTGGGTTTAGTTGATGAACAACACCCATTGGCTTTATTGACTGTTACGCTTAATGACTCAAATGGTTATGGCCGCATTGTTCGTAATCAGAATCATATTGTACAATCGATTGTTGAACAAAAAGATGCCAATAGTGAGCAATTGGCAATTAAGGAGGTGAATACAGGTATCATCGCAGTTAAGGGAAAACAGCTAAAACAATGGTTAAGTGCATTAGATAATAATAATGCGCAATCAGAATATTATTTAACTGATATCATTGCTATGGCTGTTTCAGATGGATTTTTAATTCAAACATCGCAACCAGAAAGTGAAATAGAAGTATTGGGTGTGAATGATAAGTTGCAACTGCAAAGCTTGGAACGGCAATATCAACGTCTTTGTGCAGAAGCATTAATGCAGCAAGGTGCGACAGTTATTGATGCTGATCGTTTAGACATTCGTGGTGATGTGACGGTGGTGTCAGATGTGACCATTGATGTGAATGTTGTACTAGAAGGGAAAATTTCATTAGGAGAGAATGTAACGATTGGAGCCAACTGCCTGTTAAAAAATGTTGAAATTGCTGCAAATAGTGTGATTCATCCATTTAGCCATCTAGAAGGGTGTAAAGTAGGGCGGTATTGTACTATTGGCCCTTATGCACGACTGCGACCTGAAACGCACTTAGCGGATGAGGTTAAAATTGGAAATTTTGTTGAACTTAAAAAAGCTAATATTGCTCAAGGTTCCAAGGTGAATCATCTAAGTTATATTGGCGATACTGATATGGGGAAAGGCGTTAATATTGGTGCTGGTACAATTACCTGTAATTATGATGGTGTAAATAAGCATCAAACGATTATTGGAGACGGTGTCTTTATTGGTTCTGATACCCAGTTAGTTGCGCCTGTTGAGGTGGCATCTGGAGCAACCATTGGTGCTGGATCAACAATTACAAAAAATGCACCGAAAAACAAACTAACATTAAGTCGCTCCAAGCAAATAACCCTTCAAGGTTGGCAAAAACCAAGTAAGCAATAAAAGAGAGCTATATGGAGCACCTAACCCTGTCTCCCGATATTTGTGAATTTTTTAAAGAGTGTATGTTGTCGAATCAGTGGGAGCTGATTCACCAAGATGCAGGGCAAACCCATTTGGTTGGTTGGGGGTATGAAATGACCTGGAAAAAAAAAGATTTACTTGTGATACTTCGCTATTCAGAAAAACAAGGCATTGCAAATGCTTTTTTGGAAATAAGCCGAGAGGCTCTGTTAGATATTCAATCTCTTGTGGAAAGAGCTTACCTTGTTCAAAAATAAAATAAACGCTTATATTGCATTAACGCGTATTAATAAGCCTGTTGGCATTTTTTTGGTTTTATGGCCAGCATTGTGGGCCTTATGGTTGGCTTCAGGTGAAATGCCTGATATTCATCTATTAGTGGTATTTATTTTAGGTGCCATTTTAATGCGTTCTGCAGGGTGTGTGATTAATGATTATGCAGACCGTCATTTTGATGGCCATGTTGAGCGCACTTGTGATCGCCCTTTAGTGACAGGTAACTTAAGTTCAAAAGAAGCCTTACTTGTTTTTAGTTTTTTATGTTTAGCAGCGTTTATCTTGGTGCTTACACTTAATAAACTAACCGTTTTTCTTTCTCTTGTTGCTGTTCTTTTGGCAACGCTTTACCCTTTTATGAAGCGTTATACCTACTGGCCCCAAGCTTTTCTAGGTGCGGCTTTTGCTTGGGCAATTCCTATGGCTTTTTCAGCGGTATTAAATGAAGTACCCTGGCAAGCTTGGCCTCTCTTTCTGGCCACATTGGTTTGGTCTCTTGTTTATGATACGGCTTATGCTATTGGAGATATGAAAGATGATTTAAAAATTGGTGTTAAGTCAACAGCGTTGCTTTTTGCTCCCCATACGCTTGTTTGGATTGCCCTTTTTCAATCCATTATGTTGGGGTTATTAATCTGGATAGGGCTACTTTTTCATTTAAGAGAAAGCTACTATATTAGCTTATTAATCGTTTTATTATGGTTTTTATATGACTTAAAGCGTTTATCACAACAAGATTCCCAGTTAGCTTTTAGGGTTTTTTTGCAAAATCACTGGATTGGTTTAATTATTTTAATTGGCATTGTGATTGATTTGGGTTAAGAAATATTTGAATAGTTTTAATTATGTGTTTGTTACTGTAAACCACTTTCCAGTGGCATCCCATAAATAGTGTTTACCTCTAATGACCAACCAGACTCTTGTAATGGAGCTGTAAACTGGTTGAGCAGAGTATTGAAAACAGATGGGTTAAATGGAAGTTCAATGCCATGACCAGATTCAGGAGAGAGGATAAACACGGTATAGTCTTTTTGAATACCTTTAAAAGAGATTTTGGATAGTAATATCGGGGTTTCCCCTAAAGGATAGCTGGCAGGCATTGGATCATTGGGTGATTCTATTGGTTTTTTTAAGATGGGTTTTGACTGTTTTATTGTTGGTGCTTTAGAGGCCTTATTGTCAAATAGCGTTTTGCCTGTTAGTGGGTGCACACCATGAAGAGCAGGAATTAAAAGTTTTAAAAAACGCCGTGTTATCCAGCCTGTATAGACTTGTTGTCCCTCCATTTCAATGGTTAATAACATGCGATCTTCAATAGGATGGTAGAGAACGGATATTTGATTTATAGGGTAGGTCATAGTTTAATAGAATTCAGTTTTTTACGTATTATAACAGCCTGTTTTTTGAATAAATGGAGTAAGTGATTAGGTGTAATTTAATCAGAAAGGCCTTCAAAAAAATTTGCCCTATTATAAGCGTAATTTTAATGTTTTTTTGATAATTTCCTTTCCTGTTTTTTCTGATTTCACATTAGACGATGCTTTTCTAGAGATTAACAATGGGATTTTTTTTACATTAAACGTATTGGAAGAACCCCAAAAAAACTGTTAGCAAATATGTTTATGATGTGTAGGAAAGATTAGATCTATTTTTTGGGGTGAGAGAGTGGATTTAAGGGTAGTTAGCTGAAAATTTTATTTTCCTTGGTACTTTTAAGTCCCGCCCGAAGAGGGTTATTAAGTTTAAGTGCTCACCAAGGCAACTTCCCAGCTTCTGCGCTTTCTCTCGTGACGATCACCTAAGTCCGACAGACTCCTAGCATTAGGTTTGTGTTTAGTGTTTAGGTGAGCACTTAAACTTAATTTCAGCCTGTGGTAAACGACTGTCTGAAAAAGGGGGTTTTGTTTCATTTATCGACAGAATATGCAATCGCTTTTTTAAAGAGCCACAAAAATTCTTGGCTTCTTTTTTTACATCATTTTGTAAAACGCCTTCTCCAGGATAGTTTGGAACTTTTTTTGTTATTTCATAGCGGTCAGCCCCTGTTTGTACGATTTGTGTGGGTTGAGAGCTACAGGCGGTTAAAGCAATTGTGCTTAACAAGAACAGAGGTATTTTTTTCATAAAAGAGCCCTTTAATTTATTAGGTTAAAGTTAGGAGGTTGTAGGCTTGATTGATGGGAAGGCGTTTCCATTGGTTTACAGATACCTTTTTGAGTTAAAACCGTCATATTTTTAATTGAATCTGAAAACCCTAGTTGTGCTGCGGTTGTAAAAAAGTTGCAGGCTTTTTCGGTATTTTTTTCAAATCCTTTCCCATAGAGTAACATCATTCCAATATTATGCATGCCTTGTGGGGCTCCTTTTTCAGCGGCTGTTTGGTAAAGTTGAGCGGCTTTTTGATAGTTTTGCTCAACATAAATACCTTCTTCATACATCAGTCCCAAGCTTAATTTAGCATCCAAAACCCCTTGATCAGATGCTTTTTGAAACCACTTGAAAGCGTTAGAAGCAGAAGGTTCAACCCCCTCGCCTGTAATAAAAAGATGGGCTAAATTGTTTTGCGCCTCAGGGACGCCATTTTCAGCGGCTAATTGCAACCATTGAGCTGCTTTTTTACTGTCTTGTGTAACCAGTTCTCCTTTTAAATAAATTGTGCCCATATAGCTTTGAGCATTTGGGTTTCCTGCGTTAGCTGCTTGTGTTAGCCATTCAAGGGCTTGTTTTGAGTTTTGCTCTGTACCTATACCAAATAAGGCCATATGCCCAACTAAAAACAGGGCTTGATTGTTATTTTTAGCGGCTTTTAATAAAGAATCATAGGCTTGGGTATAATTTTCGTTATTATATTGTTCGACACCGAGATCAAAAAAAGAAGGTTTGGTGGATTCCGCCCAAGAAAGCATTGAAAAGCTGAGTAATAGAGGAGGGATGGCTAACCATTTTAATATCATTATCAATACCTTAATTTAATGAGCGCTTCCCTAAGTCTGACAGACTCTTAGATTCAGCGCATGACAGAACAAATTTTTAAAATGAGTGATTTTACAGAATAGAGTGTAATTTACAAGCAGGAAGCAGAACTCTAATTTTAATCAGAGATTTTTTAAGATAGTTAAATTAAATAGTTTTTAATATGACATTCAAGTTACATCAAATAGGAACGGTTCACAGTCCTTTTAAAGAAAAATTTGGTATTCCACGACAAGCGGGACTTGTTCGAGGGTGTGAAGGGTTGATTGAGTTGCATAAACCCTGGGATCGACAGGAAGCTTTACATGGCTTGGAAGGGTTTAGTCATTTATGGGTTATTTTTATTTTTCATCAAGCGATAAAACCCGTTGAAAAATGGCGACCAACCGTTCGACCACCCAGGTTAGGTTGTAAGCGACAAGGCGTGTTTGCAACGCGTTCACCCTATCGCCCAAACCCGATTGGAATGTCTGTTGTAGAGAATCATGGTTGGAAAAAACATTCAGGAAAATGGTATTTAATCATTTCAGGACTGGATTTGTTAGATGGAACACCCGTCGTTGATATTAAACCTTATTTGCCTTATTCCGATAGCTTGCCTAATGCAAAAGGAGGCTTTGCACACCAAGCCCCAAAGTCAATGAATATGAAACTCTCTTTTTCAAAGCAAGCTAAAAAGGAGGTTTCTCAGGCACAAGCAAAATACCCTCAGATGGTCACCTTGATTACCAGTCTCTTGACACACAATCCTCGCCCAGCTTATTTTGGTCATATTGAGCAACGACAAAATTTTGGTATGAAGTTGTATGATTTTAATGTGCAATGGGAAGTGAAGGGAAATGCTATTCTTGTGCAGAGTTTAACCCCTCTCTAATTTTATGGAGAGTGTGTAGTTTTTATTTTAAGTTTGCTCTTTATAGCGCTTACTCTCGTGCAAAGGCTTTTTCTCTGCTTTCTAAAGGCTAAAAGTACCATATAGTGTGTGTGTATTCTTTTTTTTCAGTGGATAGAAAAGGTTGTACTGGCCCATAAAAAAATTATATAAGTAAACACTAATTTTTTGGGTTGATGTTCGCTTATATAACCGTTTATGATTAGAGGTCTGGTATCATTAATAGGCGATTCTTTTAAAACGGTATTGAACTTAAAGAGTTGCTGGCTTGTTCAGCAAGGTCATCAAGGAGCAATAAATGGCAGACAAAATCGAAGAAAAGGTTGCGTTACAGACAGAAAATAGTCGCAACCAAGGTCGACGAGCCTTTTTAAAGGGCAGTGCGGCAGTAGCAGGGGGGGTGGTATTTTCTCAAGTCGCCCAATCATCAAGTGGCTTTGATGCTAAAAAAGCCGTTGCTCCCTATGCAGGTCAACCTGAATTAACAGAGGTGTTGCAAGATGGCCCAGCTCGAAAAACACTTGGGTTTGGTGTACGAAAGTACCCTTATGGAATGCCTTCTCCCTTTGAAAAAGAAGTTCAACGCCGAACGTTAGAGTGGTTAACGCCTGACTCAATGGCATCCATTACCATGTCCCCAATTCACCAGCTACATGGAATTATTACCCCAAATGGTTTGCACTTTGAGCGTTTTCATGGTGGTGTTCCAACCATTAATCCTGATGATCACCGCTTAGTCATTCATGGACTGGTTGAGCGTCCATTGATTTTTACGATGGATGACCTTAAGCGCTTTCCATCGATTTCTCGTATTCATTTTGTGGAATGTCCTGCGAATGGTGCTTTGGAATGGAAAGGGGTTCAGCTAAACTCCGTACAATGGACACACGGAATGATGTCTTGTGTGGAGTATACGGGGGTTCGCTTATCGGACTTATTAAAAGAAGCTGGTATCAAGCCAGAAGGAAAGTGGATTATTCCAGAAGGCGCTGATGCTTCAGGTCTATCTCGATCATTGCCGGTTGAGTTAGCGATGGATGATTGTTTTGTGGCTTATGCTCAAAATGGCGAAGCATTACGTCGAGAGCAAGGTTACCCGATCCGTCTTGTTGTGCCTGGCTGTGAAGCCAACATGTGGATAAAGTATTTACGCCGTATTATGGTACATGATGTTCCTATGCAGGAGAGAGAAGAAACCTCTAAATATACCGAGTTGATGCCCGATGGAACCGCTCAACGGTTTTCATGGTACATGGAGGCAAACTCAGTCATTACCTACCCCTCACCAGATTTTAAAATGCAAGGGCCAGGAAAGTACTATGTCAGAGGGTTAGCATGGTCGGGTCGTGGTAAAGTCGCACATGTGGATATTTCAACGGATGGGGGGCGAAACTGGAAGGAAGCTCACTTTACCTCTCCTGTTTTAGACAAGGCCTGGACTCGTTTTGAATGGGAATGGGAATGGGACGGTTCAGAAGCATTTTTGATGAGCCGTGTAACAGATGAAACCGGTTATGTTCAGCCTCCTATGCCACAAATGCGTAACTTGGAGGGAACGAATAATGTATATCATCGTACAGCGATGGTGACATGGCGTGTTCATGCTTGGGAAGATGAAAAAAGTGGAGGCTTGGTCGAAAATGTACAATACTAAACAAACGATTGTTGCCGTTTCGATTGCAGCACTATTTACGGGGTCGGCATTTGCCATGTCGAATAATTCAGACAAGACGGTTGAAGTGAGTGAAAAGATTGATGGTAAATACGCTGCAAACTATGTTGAAATTATTAAAAATGCAGATGGTAAATATTTAGATAAGACAGTAATTGAGGCGATACTGGGCGTAGAGGCGACTCATGGTCGTGCGGGACTGGAAGGTAAGTTAGATCCAGAAAACCCTTATTCTGCCGAAGTTGATGACAGCATTGATGGTGGAAATCACGGAAACGCTCAATGTAAAATTCCTAAAGCATTTGTAGAAGTACATGAAAGTGCCGCAGCTAACTATTATAATGATGATACTTTTGTCGCACGGGGGTTTGGAACACCTATTTCTGAAGCGGCTTTAGAAGTCTGGAATATTACGGTTGATGGTGATGGTAAAGGTTTGCCAGATCCATCTGTAGGTATGACCGTTGAAGAAGGTGGCGAACTTTATGTTAAATTTTGTTCTATGTGTCATGGTGAATTTGGAGAAGGGGCAAAAGGGTACTTACCCTTAGCGGTTGAAGAAGATTTGGTTACCTCAAGCTTTACGGATCCAGCTCCCATGAAATCGGTTGGTAATTATTGGCCTTACGCAGTCACATTGTTTGATTATATTCGTCGTACCATGCCTTTCTGGACGCCTAATGCACCTTATATTGGGGATGCAGGATACCTAGGAATGACGGGGTATATTTTACAGTCAAATTATATTCCAATGGACGATGAGGGTACGGAGCTTTCTGATGATACTTTCTTTAACTCAGAAGTATTGATGAAAATGAATAAATACATGCCAAATCAAGGAAATTGGTTTTGTGATCACCGTCCCGTTATTCATAATGTACGTTGCATGAATAACTGTCCTGATGAGCAGGTAGGTGGAAATGGCACTGGAGATCCTACTCAATACCGTCAAGCACGAACATTGCCTGATGGCACCTTGCAATACAATGTTCCACAGCGTTTGCATGAGGATAAGCCAGGTGTTGGTCACGCAGGAATGTAAAATTTAAAGGGTTTTTTAGAGCTTCCTTTAAATTAAATAAAAACCCCGCTTTTACAGGCGGGGTTTTTATTTAAATGAAAAATGGACTTATTCAGAGCTTCCTTAACTGATTGATAATGAATTTTTAGAGTAAAATCCTCTCTTGTTTTGGCAGAAATCTTTCAAATAAATGGAGCTTATTATAATTGGTGAAGCCGTGCAGAAATCGTTAATAGATCCGTTTAATCGTAAAATTGAATATGTACGAGTCTCCGTGACGGATAAGTGCAACTATCGTTGTAATTATTGTATGCCTGAGCGAGGCGTGCACCCAGAAGGTCATCATTCTGACTATCTGTCATATGATGAAATGGCACGCCTTATAAAGATCTTTGTAAATCTTGGTGTTGCCAAAATTCGTCTAACGGGTGGAGAACCTTTAGTGCGTAAAGGTTTGGCCTCTTTCGTGGCACGTATTCACTCTTTTGATGGACTGGAAGACATCTCTCTTTCAACCAATGCACACTATCTTGAACGGGAAGCTAAGGCATTAAAGCAAGCGGGCATCCATCGTGTGAACGTTTCCATAGACTCTTTAAAACCGAAGCGATTTAATTTAATTACCCGTGGAGGGGATTTATCTAATGTGTTGGCTGGTGTTGATAAAGCACTGGAGGTTGGATTAAATCCCGTTAAATTTAACATGGTTGTGATGCGCGGTACTAATGATGATGAAATTGAGGCAATGGTAGATTATGGCCTTGCTAAAGGCGTTGAAGTGCGTTTTATTGAAACCATGCCTATCGGTCCAGCAGGTGTGAGCATGATGGATCAACACTATTCAGCAGCTAAAATTTTACAACGTATTCAGCAACATGTAGGGAAAGACCTGATTTTATCGACAGGAAAAACGCATGATGGTCCGTCTAAAAACTTTAAAATTGCGGGTACACAAACACGTATTGGTGTCATTTCAGCAGTATCTCAACATTTTTGTGAAAGTTGCAATCGCGTGCGTCTAACAGCAAAAGGAGTTTTGGCACTGTGCTTGGGGCAAGAAAATTCAGTGGATCTGCGTACTCCTTTGCGACAAGGGGTGACAGATGCGGTGTTAGAGCAATTGATTATTAATGCGATTCTTAAAAAGCCAGAGCGCCATTTTTTTAATGAAAATGTGCATAATATTGAGTTTAGACAAATGGTTGAGTTGGGAGGTTAATATGATTCATATTTTATATTTTGCTCATTTGCGGGAGCGGTTAGGGCAAACAGAAGAAAAATTGCCAGCAATTCATGCCACCGTATCTGATTTACTGGTCGATTTAGCTACACGAGGAGAGCCTTGGAAAGAGGCTTTAGTTGATAATAGCAGTCTGCAAATTGCGGTTAACCACGATATTGCTTCACGTGAAACCCAGATTAAAGCAGGGGATGAAATTGCTTTTTTCCCCCCCGTTACAGGAGGGTGAACTTGAAACCTTCCTTTCCTTTTATTAATATTCAAAAAGAGGATTTTGATCTCACTTCTGAAATAGCCACTTTGCGTCAAGGGTATAAAAATATTGGTGCAGTGGTTTCGTTTGTAGGCACTGTTCGAGATATGAACGAAGGAGAGAATGTCTCTATTCTTGAACTGGAACATTACCCTGGAATGACCGAAAAAGCACTTGAAAAAATCCGTTTAGAAGCGCACCAGCGCTGGAAGCTTGAAGCCAGTTTGATTATTCACCGAATTGGTCAGTTTTCTCCCTCAGATCAAATTGTGTTAGTTGCCGTCGCCAGCCAGCATCGTGAAAATGCGTTTTATGCAACGCACTTTATTATGGATTATCTTAAAACCAATGCTCCTTTTTGGAAAAAAGAAACATTACCTGGTGGGAGAACTCGTTGGGTTGATTCTCGTGTCAGTGATAAAGAAGCAGAACAACGTTGGGCGACTTAATTTGGTTTTATTAAGATTTCTCTCTTTATCTTGATAATACATAGTATATTGTATCGAGCTTTGCATAATACAATACAATTAAGAGTAAACATGGCTCATTTTTTTCTGTTTGATTTGCAGAATACGGACATTGAGTTTTTTGGTTCGCCCTTCTCTTGTGCAAATAGCTCATGTCTTTTTTTGCCTTCTTTTATGTAATGCCCCTAATAATTAATTAAAGTTGAGTATGAAATACACGATGAAAACATTTGATGAAGCTTTAGCTTATTTATTGTCTAAAGCTGTTGTAACTTCTTATACAGAAGAAATTGAAATAAATACAGCCTTAGGGCATATTCTGGCCTGTGATATTGTCTCAGAGCTTAATGTTCCTCCGCATCATAACAGTATGATGGATGGTTATGCTGTACGAGCTGATGAAATGGTTGAAGGAAAGGTTTTTACCATTAGCCAAAGCATTACCGCTGGAACCATTGGAAAACCGTTACAACGTGGCACGGTAGCCAGAATTTTTACTGGGGCACCCATGCCAATGGGAGCGGATTCGGTGATTATGCAAGAAGAGGCTACAGACGTTAAGGGGGGGGTAAAATTTTCAGCATCTTCTTTTCGGCTAAAACAGAATGTACGACACATTGGAGAAGACATTGCAAAAGGGAATACAATTTTATCAAAAGGCCATGCTTTACGGCCACAAGATTTAGGATTGATTGCATCAATAGGGGTAAAAAAAGTAACCGTGTATCAACCTTTAACCATTGCAACCTTTACAACGGGTGATGAATTACTTGAACCCGGAGAACAGGTTGAAGCGGGTAAAATTTATAACTCCAATCGTTACCTCTTGGCAGGGTTTATTTCTCAGCTAGGATTGAAATTAATTGATTTAGGGCGTATTCCCGATACATTGGATGCGACAAAATCAGCGTTAACACAAGCAGCAACTGTCGCTGATGTTATTATTACAACGGGAGGTGTCTCTGTTGGTGATGAGGATCATATCAAGCCCGCAGTAGAAGCACTAGGTCATTTAGATTTATGGAAAGTTAAAATGAAACCTGGTAAACCGCTTGCTTATGGTCGTGTATTGGATACTCCTTTTATTGGGTTGCCAGGCAACCCTGTTTCAGCATTCACAACCTTCTGTTTATTTGCTCGACCTTATCTATTGACCATGCAAGGGCAAGCAGAAGTCGTGCCTAAGCCGATTTGGTTAAAAGCCGGTTTTGATTGGAAGAAGCCAGGGGTTCGTCGTGAGTTTGTAAGAGTTCGGTTGGAGAATCAAATTCAAGGTAATGCCTCTCCCACTACCGAAGTCGTGCTGTATTCCAATCAGGGGTCAGGGGTGCTTACGTCCACCGTTTGGGCGGATGGTTTGGCTGTTATTCCAGAAAACTCAATAATTAAAAAAGGGGAGCTGATTGCATATTACTCTGGGAGGTGATTTATTTTGAAAAGAGCGCATCCTCGGATACGGTAGAGTGAAATATGGAGAATAATATGTCAATAAAAACAGGCCGTTTAACGCATTTAGATGCAAAAGGTGATGCTCGAATGGTCGATGTGAGTAGTAAGGCTCATACCACACGAGAAGCGCGTGCAATGGCGGTTATTCGAATGAAGCCTGAAACCATAAAGTTGATTATAGAAGGCAAGCATAAGAAAGGTGATGTAATGGCGACAGCACGCATTGCAGGTATTATGGCGGCTAAGCGCACTCCAGATATTATTCCAATGTGTCATCCATTATTATTAACTTCCGTTAAGGTTGAGTTAACCCTTTGTAAAAAGTCAAACTGTGTTGAAGTTCTTTCGACTTGTAAGCTAGTAGGGCAAACCGGTGTTGAGATGGAGGCTCTAATGGCGGCATCTGCTGCTGCGCTTACATTATACGATATGTGTAAGTCTGTTGATAAAGGAATGGTTATTGAACAGGTTCAGTTGCTTGAAAAAAAAGGTGGAAAATCGGGGCACTGGGTTCGGTCAGAGCCTTTTTAATGCTTACTTTTATGTCTTCTTTAAAAATTTCTTCCCCCCTACAGGCAGAATCATGTCAATGGTTTGTGTATTTGTTGCGTTGTGCTGATCAATCACTGTATTGTGGGATTACAATCCAATTAGAAAAACGCTTAAAACAACATAATGGTCATTTGGCAGGGGGAGCAAAATATACCAAGGCGCGTCAGCCCTGTTTTTTAGTGTATTTTGAAGTGCTTCAAAACCGGAGTGAAGCTTTAAAAGTAAGCGTCCGGCCAAAGACACCTTGCCCCTTAAATAGTCGCCTCCAACTCAACATTCCAAGGCATCAAATACTCTAAATCTGCTGGTTTCTTGGGCAACTCTTCAAGCAAAAACATAAGATAACTAAACGGTGTTAGGCCATTCGCTTTG
>WFPP01000021.1 GCA_015487495.1 Thiomicrorhabdus sp. | reverse complement strand
TCGGAAAAAGGAAAGCCAGTTGAGTTAAACTTAATGGCTTTTCACAACCACGAGATTAGCACATGAAATATACTCAACTGACTGAAGGTGAACGATACCAGATTTACGGATTATTGAAAGCAGGATTTTCACAAAAACAGATAGCACAGATTTTTGAACACTCCCTTGTATTTGTTAAGCAATTTACTGGCTATTTACAAACCATCTCCGCCATATCACCTGTGAATATTTATTACAAACCAGCTTTACTTCGGCATATTTTAAACCGAAGAATGTATATGAGCCTGTATATATTGTATTACCTTCTTTCTTTTCCGTGACTGTCTTAAATATTAATAATTGCTCAATAGGGTTGTCGAGTATTTGATGAGTACCTCGAATGGCACATATCCTCTCTTCTTCATTTATATTATCCGAATCGTAAATTGTATACTTCGGTATCAATACCGAAAGAAATACAATAGCAATAATCAGCAATAGAATTCTCACCATAGCCCCATTCTTTGTTACCTAACGACTAAGCTCAGTGGCAGGCCGAAAGGGTGGCTTTGAGTACAATAATGACGCTTGTGTCATACACAAAAATGCCGCTTTGGCCTATCCGGTGTAGCAATTTATTAGAGTCGCGGTGATGGCTGGTGAATGACTAACTTCACCGCCCACGCCTTTAAAAAAGGTTACCGCACTTCATAAATTTAATGTTGTTTTATTGAACCAAAGGGGGGGG
This sequence comes from Thiomicrorhabdus sp., assembly GCA_015487495.1. GTDB lineage: Bacteria > Pseudomonadota > Gammaproteobacteria > Thiomicrospirales > Thiomicrospiraceae > Thiomicrorhabdus. The sequence continues at coordinate 2,374 of WFPP01000021.1, read as the reverse complement.
AATATTTTAGATTAAAAACTCTTCCCTCCCCTATTCCACCAATGCGACTGATATTTTACTATTTTAATGCGCCCATAACTCAGATGAATTACGGTTTTTACAACGCTGAACACAGGTTATCAATATAAAAAGGACTTTGAGCTCTTTTACTAATTACTTTATTTAATGAAATTATTAAATGCTTATGCTATATTCAAATACGCATTAACTATACGCATAACATTCGAGGTTGTTCACATGCATCATATTTATAATCATAGCGCCCCTAAAAAACCAACAAACCTAAGTATTAACAGTGACTTGCTTACAAAAGCTAGAGCCTTAAAAATTAACTTATCCGCCACCTTGGAGTCAGCACTTGAAGCTCAAGTTCGTCTCTCAGCACGTGAAGAATGGCTAAAAGAAAATAAAAAAGCCATTATTTCGCTAAATGAACTTGTTGAAAATAACGGGCTGTTTTCCGATTCCTATAGGGAATTATGATGCCACAATTTACGCTTTACAAAAATGAAAATAAAAACTCAAAAAAAGCCTACCCATATTTTATTGATGTTCAAAGCGAGCTTTTGGAAGACTTGAATTCCAGGCTGGTCATTCCTCTCTCCGCACAAAAAATATTGAATAACTTAAATGCAAAAAAACTATGCCCTACCATCGAAATTGAAGAAGGTATATTTGTATTACTAACACATCAAATGACATCAGTACCCTCCTCTGCTTTAAAGAATAAAGTAACCTCCCTTGAGCATTATAGATATGATATTTTAGGTGCTATAGACTTACTGTTAACAGGTATCTAACGACCCAATCCTAGTGTAGTGTAACGAATAAGTTATACGTTTGAGAGCGCAAGACGAGCACGATTTATCTTTGCCATCATCTCGTCTACTGGTTTCGTCCACACAAAAGGTTTGGGGTTTTCGTTATGCACTTCGATAAATTGCATGATCTTCTTCTCCAAGTCTGACACTGAACTGAACACACCTCGACGAATCTGCTTTTCCGTAATCAATCCAAAGAATCGCTCAGCCAGATTTAGCCACGAAGAGCTTGTCGGTATGAAGTGCAGCGTGACGCGCTTATTCCGTTTGAGCCAATTTTTTACTTTCTCATGTTTATGGGTAGCATAGTTATCTACAATGACATGAAGCGTTTTATCCTTTGGAGTTTGTTTATTCACGGTCTTTAAGAAAGCAAGAAACTCCTGGTGTCGGTGTCGCTGTTTGCACTCACCAATGACTTTCCCCGTCAATACATCAAGTGCCGCAAACAATGTACTTGTGCCATGGCGTTTGTAATCATGAATCATTGTTTCTGCCCGCCCTTTTTTTAACGGCAACCCCGGTTGGGTACGATCCAGTGCCTGTATTGAGCTTTTCTCGTCCACGCAGAAAACAGCGGCATTATCTGGCGGATTAAGATAGAGACCAACCACATCCTCCAGTTTCTCAGCAAACTGTGGGTCATTACTTATCTTGAACTGATTGATTAGGTGTGGCTTGAAGCCACATTCCCGCCATACTTTCGCAACAAAGGTATGGCTGGTTCCCAAGGTCTTTGCCAACGTCCTCGTGCTCCAGTGGGTTGCATTGGGTGGCTTCTCCGTCGTTGTTTTTTCAATGATCTTCTTGCGAAGCCGTGCCTGTGCCTGAGTATTTTTACCGCCATGATTACTCCCTCTTGGCAGGTTCTTTTCTATGCCGGATAATCCATGCTCGGCAAAACGCTTTCTCCATCGCCCTACCATGTGTGCGCTGACGGACATGCGCTTTGCTATTTCACCGTTATTCAAGCCATCATCAGCCAGTAGCACTATAGTGAGTCGTTCTTTAAGCTGTACCGCTGTCTTTCCACTACGGCATAGCTGCTCATACTTTTTCCGTTCACTACGTTGTAAAACAATTGATACAGGGGCTCCCATGACATGCTCATTCCAGTTGTGATTGTTAGCTGGAATTATACTATATTTGAGGTATTTAATCGTTACACTACACTAGCGATGATGGCTGTCGAATGATCGAACTCACTACCCGAACTTCATCAATTTAATGTTGTTTTGTTGAGCCAAGGGGGGGAAATATTTTGGATTAAAAAATTTCCCCCCCCTATTTCAATGCAACTGGTATTTTAATGTTTTAACACGCCAAGAATTCAGATAAATTGCAGTTTTTACCACGCTGAACACAAGTTATTAACAAAAAAGGGCTTTGACCCCTTTATTCGAGAGCCAAATCACACTACAATGAACCCAATCGGTAAGGCATTCAAAAAGCTATCTTCATAGCAAGCATCAACACAACCAATACAGGCCGGGCTTGTCCAACAAACGGTTCAGATCGTGGCTTCACGCTGCGCGCGAATCACGATCTAACCT
>WFPP01000020.1 GCA_015487495.1 Thiomicrorhabdus sp. | reverse complement strand
TTTACATGCTTACCATAGCGGCTTAGCCCTGCAACTCTTCAATGGCATCAACAATCGACTCAATGCTTCCAAAAGTTTTTCGGCTCAGCATTGAATCAGGGAATTCGATATCAAACTCTTCCTCAAGCGCCAGCATTAAACTTACTGTTGCCAATGACGTTAAGCCAGCGTGGTATAAATCACTACCTTCGCCCAACTCGCTCACCATTGCAGTCAATCGCCCATGCTGGCTAAGAATTTCTTTAATTTTTTCCTGCATACTTTAAGCTCAATTTTCTTGCTTCAGATACGTAATGCCATTGCTCTACTTAAACGCAGGCATTCAAAACCCCAGATACCATCGATTACCACATACTCGAACCAGCATCTAACCATAAAAACTATTATCCCATAGCCAGCCACTGCTCTTCCATGGATAATGATTAGGCACAGTACAGACCTAAATATATTATAATCCTTTCTCAATCAATTAGGTTGGTTTTAATATTAGCTATTTATGGACACGTCAAACAATTATCCGAAAATATTACATCTACGTGCATCTGGGGCGCTACTAGGCGCCGAGAATGTTGTAATCGAAATTGCACAACATTCGCAACAATATGGATTTGAGTCCATTATAGGCATCCCGCTCCTGGAAACAGACCCAAAACCAGATTTTGCCTCTGAAGCTGAAAAGCTCGAATTGAACGTCCAAATCTTCCATTACAGCTCAACCTTTAGCACCGCCTTGGCCAAGCGCATTAAACACTATGTAAAGGAAAATCAGGTTGACCTGATTCATGCGCACGGTTACCAAGAGGATTTTTATGCCTGGTTTGCACGGTTAAATATACCACTTGTTGCAACAAACCACCTCTGGAAAAAAACAGATATAAAATTAAAACTTTATGCTTGGCTAGACGCACGGATACTAAAGCGCTTTGATCAAGTAATTGCCGTATCACGGCCTATATGCCATGAACTTACAGATGCAGGCATTAGCAAAAATAAAGTAAATCTCATATCCAATGGTGTAAACATCGCCAAGTTTTCATCCCAAATCGAAGAAGCCGCTAAGCTAACCTTAAAACAGTCACTAGGCATCCCCCCAAATTCAGTGGTTATAGGCATGATCAGCAGTTTAACGTCAGAAAAAGGTCATCGCTATGCAATTCAGGCATTAAAAAATGCCCTCAGCAGGCTATCGAGGTCAATTACACTTTTGATAGTGGGTGACGGAGACTACAAAAATGAAATTGCACGAGAAGTAGATAACCTCAAGATATCAGACCACGTTATATTCACCGGCACTAGAAGAGACATTCCAGAAATCTTATCCATACTGGATATATACATTATCTCGTCACTAATAGAGGGACTTCCCATATCCATGCTTGAAGCGATGGCGAGCAAGCTACCCGTAATCGCTAGCGATGTCGGCGATATCGGCTCAGTTATTAATGATGGGGAAAATGGCTACCTAGTCCCCGCCACTGACACTCAGGCAATGACAGAGAACATTATAACACTAGTAAACAATCCTGAGATTCGGCAGATCCTTGCTAAAAATGCACTAACCGATATTGAGAAAAAATACTCTGCTGCTGCCATGACAGAATCATACTGCAATATATACCGTAATATACTAATCCAATGAGGATTGCCCAATTTATAAGCACCACCAACATTGGCGGCGCAGAGACAATGCTGGCTCGCCTCAGCACCCAGCTGGTGCGGCAAAGACATAAGATCACAATCTTCCATTTTGGAAACAGTTATCTTGAGAGCGTGTGTAAACAGCACAACATCAAGCACATTATTATTCCTTTTGAAAATCTGTTTCGCTCAATACTTACCGTTCAATGCTTTTCAATTAAGTTTGCTAAACTCTTAAAAGAAAACAGTATCGATGTACTACACTCACACCTCTATGGATCAATCGGCGGCTCATTTTTAGGAACCTATCTGTATAATATCCCGCATGTTGCCACTCTGCATGACGTGTATATGGTCCAGGAAAGGATAGGCAGAGGCGCCCTCCTTCGTCTTGTTCAAGCAATGAATGTGCAGATCGTCTCTGTTTCACGAGACATGAAAGCATTTTACGAAAACTATATTCCCCTTTCCAAAAGCATTGTAAATATCTATAACGGCTTTCAATGGGAGACCGAACCTACCGACTACACTGGCTTCCCGCCAGCCTTAGCTCACTCATCACGAACTAGGATTGTAACCGTTGCGCGACTGATTAAACTTAAAGGACATGAATTCCTCCTGACTACTCTGGCCGCAACGTTAAAAAGCAGTAATTCAGAACTTTTAATCGTAGGAGATGGCCCAGAGTATGACAATTTGCGCACTCAAATTTCCCGACTAAAATTGCAGAACCACGTCACCCTTCTAGGAGAAAGAAATGACGTTCAGAAAATTTTATCTGAATCTGATGTATTTGTGCTTGCATCTACCAGCGAAGGTCTGTCATGCAGTATTATTGAAGCCATGAGCAGCGGACTACCCTGTATTGTAAGCAAGGTTGGTGGCAATCCAGAATTAGTCAAAGAAGGTGTAAATGGCTTTCTGTTTGAACTAGGCGATGAAACCAAATTATCAAGCGCTCTAAACACCTTGATTTCCGATCAGAAAAAACGCAGGTTAATGGGCAAAGAAAGCAAGCTGTTAGCTGAAAAAGAATTCAATATTGACTCTATGGTGAAGCACTATATTCAACAATACGCTAAAGTTACCAGCAGCAACGCCTTCTCTCACACCCGAAAATCTGGATTGTAAAATGAAAATACTGTGGCTATCCCATTTAATCCCCTACCCACCCAAAGGGGGCGTATTACAAAGAAGCTATCACCTACTTAAAGAGGTGGCATGCCACCATGAGGTTCACCTGCTTGCCTTTAATCAAAAGGACCTCATGAGTATGTTCTTCAACACGCAGGAAGAAGCACTTCGAGAAGCCCATTCTCACCTAGAGGAATTCTGCATGTCTGTCACATTTACTGATATCCCTTGCGACAAGAGTAGTCTGCATAAAAAGATTGTTGCCGTAAAAAGCCTCATAACCAAAAAGCCTTACACGTTAAATTGGTTGGTATCCACGCAATTTGATGCCAAACTCCGTGGATATCTAAATAACCATGATTTCGATTTTATTCATTTCGACACAATTAGCCTGGCACCCTACAAAAAGATATGTGGCAACATCCCAACATCACTAGACCATCACAATATTGAATCCCACATGCTTTTCCGCAGGGCAAAAAAGGAAAATAACTGGCTAAAAAAACTCTATTTCTGGCAAGAAGGCAAACGCCTGGAAAATTTTGAAAAGTTCTACTGCCCACAATTTACATTTAACTTCACCTGTTCTGAGATAGATAGCAAAAGACTCGTCTCGATCTCCCCAACTAGTACAACCTACACTATTCCGAATGGCGTGGATGTGAATTACTTCAATCCTGAACCTAAAATAGAAAAGGCAGATAGGCTTATTTTTGCCGGCACATTAAGCTGGTATCCCAATATTGAAGCCGTATTATTTATAGCCAATGAGATATGGCCCCAACTTAAAAAAGTAATGCCGAATGTGCACATTGATATCATTGGAGCTCACCCACCTAAACAGCTTATGGAACTCGCTAAGCAAGACTCTCACTTCCATGTCTACGGGTTTGTCAATGATATCCGTCCTTACTTCAGGGCAGCAAAGTGCTATATCTGCCCAATAAAAGATGGTGGTGGTACAAAACTGAAAATACTGGATGCGCTTTCTACGGGAATGGCCATTATTGCAGATGAAATTGCGTGTGAGGGAATAGAGGTATCGAATGAAAAGGACGTAATCTTTGCTACAACTGGCAACGAATATATTGAGGCGATAATATCCATATTATCAAATGATCTACAACGAAAAGCCATGGAAAACAACGCCAGGGAACTTGCCTGCGACACCTATTCATATGACATGATCGGGACTCAACTTTCAGAGCTGTTCGTCAAGTATGCAAATGTCTGATCTACTACACCAACCATCACGCCGTTAAGTTAGCCTAGGGAAGCATTCATGGGAACTCCAATCCACTGCCGCCTAACCTTTTATTCAAATGCTCATCACATGCGGCAAATTTTAGCTGGCTTTAAGCACCTGCATAGAGATGGAGTTATAAATCTAACAAAGATTAACTTTGATACAACTTGGGTAAAGGATACGAAAAATCGAAATGATTTTGTAAAAAAAGGATCGCTACTAAAAGCGGACATCAATGATCGCACTGTAGTCTACGACATGCATGACAGCATTAGATTAAATGACGAGGCATTGTCAGAATGTGATGCCTACATAAAAAGATCCTATTCTGCTCAATATCATACTGCCAATGGTAAAATCTACCCCTTAGGACTCTACCTTAACGCTGTTGAAGGTTCAATTGATATCGATAGAGCCAAACTTATGTATAACTACGCATCGGGTAGCGGACGAATTATAGGGATCTTAAATTCGCTAACGGGTAGAGACTACCCTAGCTATTCTTATATAGAGCGCTCATTTAACGCATCCCTACCCCCAAGAGCTCTTTTTCTAGCCCGACTTTGGCCCCCTGATCAAACTGAAGACTCAAATCAACGCCAAGAAAGAGAGAGTATCAACCAAAACCGGACTGAGTGCGTATTAAAACTTAGAAAACAATTTGATGATCGATTCCTGGGTGGAATTATTCCAGATAGCTTCTCGACCGAATACTGCCCCGAAGCGATTGTCCAAGACGATAGTATTTCTAAACGAAGAAACTACTTAAAATTACTCAAGGAATACCCTGTTTGCATATCAACCCAGGGACTTCATGGGTCTACAGGGGCCAAGTTCTCAGAGTATATCGCCTTTGGCAAAGCTGTCGTCTCAGAACAGCTTTGCCACGACCTTCCTCCTAATATGCTAGAAGGAACCCACTTACTCCAATATACAAACATTGAAGAATGCGTAGAAAAAACAGGGCTACTGCTCGAAAACCATTCCATACGTGAAAATATGATGTACAACAACAAGCTATATTACGAACAAGAATTAAAACCAGAGATTCAAATACTTAAGTCAATATTACGCATACTTTAGTAAATTATTGCACCACCAAATATCTATTTCAGTATAGAATGAAGGTATAGAGCACTAAACTAGCAGAAACGCTAAATAACAAATAAACCTCAAATAACCCCTGCCAACCGCACAAACACTAAGTAGATGAGATGGAAAATCAAGAAAAACCGGCCACAAAATTTTTTCAAGACGACGTCGATAACTATAAAAAAGAGTTCTACGATTCCGGTTATCGCACGTTCATGAGTGTCAGACTCGGACGATTTCTTGATGAAATTGATAAGCTCAATCTTCCTCCAGATGCCAAATGCTTAGATGCCGGTTGCGGACCTGGGTACTTAACAAAAGGACTTTGTGACCGCGGCTTTCAAACCAGCTCTCTCGACTCTTCCCCCGAAATGCTTCGCCTTACCACTGAACTCCTTGGCAATATCCCTGCGGACAGAGAGCTAGAGATAGTTGAAGGAGATATTGAAAACTTACCATTTGAAGATAATCAATTCGACCTAGCAACAAGTGCCGGCGTCATTGAATATCTGGCATCGGACACTAAAGTGTTAGGCGAATTCCACCGCACTCTCAAACCAGGCGGCTACCTTGTCCTCTCTTCGACGCACAAATACTCTCCCATCGGCATGTTTGAACCAATCATTGAAAGTATTAAGCGTACTGACACTATCCGAAATATTTGCAACAGTATACTTGAAAATCTCGGAGGCACGCCAGTACGGCCACGCGACTTCCATGTTAGAAAACATAGTATGAAAGAGTTTAGAGGGAATATTGAGCAAGCCGATTTTGAGATAATCACGGCCGGTTTCTTCTACGCACTACCATGGCCCCATCCTTTTGATCGAGTGTTTCCGAAAGTATCGGCAGCACTAGGAAAACTAATCGAAACAACGAACAGAACTCCTCTAAAATACACCTTTGAAGGAATATACATTGTTGCCCGGAAGAAAGGGGGGCAACCTCTTTAAGGTATATGATTGTACCGCTCATCGTATCATCGGTTGTTTCTTCGACTGATAAGTGTTATGACTTTAAAAACTATATATGCACACATGGCCTTCTATAGCAACCAACCCTCAAATTAAGTCAAGAATATTTGTAGAATACATTAAATAATTATGAATCTTTAATAGATGTATCTACTTAATTGCTATGCAAATTATTTATCGGGAATGAACAATGGAATCATCTATTAATCTTAACAACACCAAGAATAGCCCTCCCCTATCATTCAAGCTAGCGAAATGGTTACAAAACAGGGAAATCCGAGGCGGCAACAGGTTAGAAAATTTTTGTTGTTCAAAAGGGTATTGGAATACATACGTTAACTACGCTATAACACCAAGTGTCTCAATTGATGTACCTATAGCAACTCGACCATATGATTTTAGATATATAACCCAATATGAAATCGACTCCATAGACTTTATCAGCAACCTTCTTCCAAACTACAATAACGATTTCACCTTAATCGATTGCGGCGCCGATATAGGCTTGATGACAGCAAGACTTGTATCCGAATGTCCGCAAATTAAAGAAGCAATTGAATTTGAACCTAACCCTAATTCCTTCTTAACACTTAAAAACAATAGTAAATTATTAGGTATTAATGCTAGGCCTATTAACAAGGCCGTAAGTGATTTTTCAGGAAAAGCCAAGCTAATAACGCCTGAATTTGACTCTCATGACCACGCAGCTTATATCGTTCCAGATGAGGCCGGTGAAATCGAAGTCACATCTATCGATGATCTTAGTTTAAGTAACAGCAGCAATATCCTGTTAAAAATCGACGTAGAGGGCGCTGAACTTTCGGTCATTCGTGGAGCTCTTGACACACTGAAAAATGCAGACCAGTTTGTAATAATTTTTGAAGCTCATTACAGACAGGTAGATCGCACAAAGATTGACCCTACTGAAATAATTTCACTAGTCAATCAAATACAGCCCACTCTTGCAACTGTTGTTGAAATCAAAAACTCTACAATTAATTTAAACACTCCCTTCTATGAACAGTTTCCAAAGGAGATCTTAAACATATGCATCTATTCCAAATCAAAACGCTAAATACTACATTTTATCATATGTAACAGACACCAATAGACTGGAAATAGATTAGAAGCTTTAAACTTATGACACCTAGTATCACACACTAATAGCGTTATAATAAAACATGACAAACACACAATTGAAAAAGAATGTATTGTGGTTAAGCCCTGGACCTACATACAGACCTGATTTAGTCGAGTTCAAAGATAGATTCATAATGCTTTCCAGCAAATATCAAGGGGAAGTCTACAGCTGGACAAATGATCCTAAGTTCTCTACTTATGAGATGGGATCTTTTACTTTTCGAGGATATGTCCCAAAGAAATACCCTAATAAACTTTTGTTTGCCAGAAATATTATCAAGCAGGCAATTAAATATAACAAGAAAAAGCCAGTTGATTTGATAGTATGTTATGACCCTGTATTGACTGGAACAATCGGTGCTTTTTTAAAACTGCTGTTCGGCTGTAAATTAGTTATCGAGTTAAATAATAGCGATGTCGCAGAAGCTATAAAGATGGAAGTTGGAGACAACGTCAAGGCGAAAATCAAAATCTTACTATTTAAATTATTTCGCTCATTTTCTCTATTTTTTTCCGACGGCATTAAGCTACTCACACCCAAACAACTCAACAACCTTGAAGACAAGCATAAAAAAAAGACCGTCTTTTGTTTTCATGACTTTGTCCCCACCCACTATTTTACAGGTGTAGAACAGCGAATGGATAACTACATTCTATTTGTGGGCTACCCATTCCATAGAAAAGGGATAGACCTGCTTGTTAGTGCCTTCGACAATATCAAAGATGAATTTCCAGATACCAAATTGATTCTTATCGGCCACCGCCTTAAAGATGAAGCTAACACTCGACTGGGAGAATGGGATTCTAGAATAATATTTAAAAAAGCCATGTTTTACGATGAACTAAGAGAATATTTTCTCAACTGCTACTGCTTTGTTTTGCCTTCCAGAGAAGAAGGCATGGGACGCGTCTTATTGGAAGCAATGGCTTCTGGAAAGGCGGTAGTAGGTGCAAATGTCGGGGGAATACCCAGCCTAATTAAAAATGAAAGCAATGGACTGCTATTCGAAAAAGAAGACATCGAAGGTTTATCAAATTGCTTAGCAAAGTTACTTAGAGATAGGCAACTTTCTCAATCACTAGGCGAAAATGGTCGCAACGATATCAATAATACTTTCTCTTCACAGAAATACATACAACACTTTGATAAAATGGCTGGCGACATATGCTCCAATCGATAGCTTATTATTGATTTAACACAGCTTATGAACAACACTAAACCATGCCAATTATTGGGGAGCATACTCAACGAAGCTAGAAGCATCGCGATTTTATTTGGCATTCTAAATGAGAAAAACAGGACTGGCACATATTACCGTGAAAAAAACGGTGCACATAATCTAAAAATCGAAAAATGGGAACTCCCTGACAAAGTTATCAGATTAGATATACTTTATCTTGACGACGCGCCCATAGGAAGCATCTTATCACTACGAATACTACCTTCTTTGTATCATATGGTAGGAATGTATATTGATGAAAAATATAGATCAAAACAGATCAACGAAACACTACCTGACTATTACTCCCTACATCCTAAAGAAAATGACAAACGATCACCATCTACCTGTTTGTTAAAAAGCTACCTCAATGACATGGTAGCTTTAAACAACTATCAAGTCACTTTAGAGGTTATCAATAACAATCAGTCTGCCTGGCGACTGTATGAAAAACCACTGTTAAGAACAAATGATAATGAAAAAGCTCACGGTTTTCGCCTTTTAACTAAAGAAGAAATCCTGCAATACGCGAATTTAAGAGGAAAAAAGGTAGGCAAGTGGCACCCTGTCAATTCCGATGGGGAAAGCTTGAAGTACGGAGTACAATGGAGTCATATTCCTGATTATGGTGGAAAACCAGAAAGGTGGTCAACAAACCGCATTTATATTATAGGGCCAGGCGACCAAGTACTCAACGTCCTGCACAATAAACATCACCCTTTTCTTGAAAATCTAAAAAAACTATATTCAATCATTATATATGGTTCCGTAATTAGATATATCCATTACAAAATTTCATCTAGATTTCTCACTTCTGATTAATTAGGATAGTATCAATAGCTGAAGATTCGTTACATGAACTTTATGAGCTTGTATGTCACGTAATATTCACTCTAAGGCCACAAATATATTGTACTGTGAAGCCAATATTGATGGGACGATTGGTGGCTCATACTTTAGTTTACTGTACTTAACTAAAGGATTAGACAGAAAGCGATATACACCGATTGTGGTTTTTCACAAAACCAATCCTCTTCTTCCTATTTTCAAAGAAAAGAATATAGACACTTTTATAATTGACAAAATCAATGGTATCAATTTACCGATAATAAATAGAAATAGATCAACTGCACTTCACCATACGACTATCCTTATACAAAAACTCATCAACTTGACTTTTGTCTTCCCAATAACGCTAGTTAAGCATGTATTTTTTTTAAAGAAACATGACATAAAGATCGTCCATTTAAATAATTCGATTAAAGGCAATCAAAGCTGGATGCTAGCTGCACTGCTTACAAATACTCCATGCATAACCCACCAAAGGGGTATTTTCTTTAAATTTTCTCTCAAGGAGAGGATACTATCGAGCAAAATGAAGGCTATAATTTGTGTGTCAAATGCTGTCCGGAACAATCTTGTTACCCATTCTTTTAAACCTGACAATCTAGTCACCATCCATAACGGGATTGATCCTGACTCATTACAAGTTCATACCCCAATGAAAGCAATGAAGCAACGTTATGGCATATCCTCTAACGCAAAAATCATTGGTCTCCTTGGCAACATAAGAAAATGGAAAGGGCAGGAAACCGCGTTAAGAGCGCTTCCCACCATACTTGATCTCAATCCAAACACCATTCTGCTACTGGTCGGTGACACATCAAAAAGCGACAGTAGTTATTTTGCCGTATTAGATCAGGTTATTAGAAATCTCAAAATAGAAGAAAATGTAATATTCTCCGGTTATGCTAATAACGTGGCTGATTTCATCAACATAATGGACATCGTAATACACACTTCAATAGAACCAGAACCATTTGGAAGAGTAATCATTGAAAGCATGTGCTTAAGCAAACCTGTAATAGGCTCTCGGATCGGAGGTGTCACTGAAATTATTGAAGACGGAACCACAGGATTTACTTTCACACCAGGAAGTCATGATGAATTATCCTCTGTGATAAATCATTTGCTATCAGATAATAAACTAGCAGTGACAATTGGGGAAAATGCCCGTGATCGTGTAGAAAAATGTTTTAATATAAAGAGCAATATAAGAAAAACGCAAGCACTATACGAGGATATTTTATTTCAGACATAAGGCGCCTTAAAATGATGCCAAAGGAAATCACATAAATGTTGCATTGCAATTGCAAAGTAATGTTTGAAAACATCAACTTTTCAGGTAACACAACAAAGAGCTCAAAATAAAAAGAATTGCCATATTTGTCGGGAAATTCCCAAGCTTTTCGCACACATTCATCATCAATGAAGCCCAAGCACTATCTAAATTGGGTTATGAGCCATTAATATTTTCTTTCAAAAAAGTAAATAGTAGCGCTGATATAGGTGATCTCAATGTTAACTACATACAAAAATCAATATCAAAAATTATCAGCTCTCACATTTTGGCCGTAGTTAAAACGCCAATAAAGTACTTCTCAACACTCACTGAGGTCGCACTTGGTAAAGTTAGCTTTAAGTATTTCCTAGGCTATCTATGGCTAACAAATATTAAATCCTTAAAAAAATGCGATCTTATTTATAGTCATTTTTTCGAAGCACAAACAGAAATAGCGTATATATGTAGCAAATTTCTTAATAAGAATTTTTATTTTAAAATTCATGGTAGCGACGCTTTTAGTAGAATTAATGATCCGAAATTACCGTTCTTAGTGAATAAATCCAATGCATGTCTTGTTGTATCTGAAGCACTAAAAGATTGCCTAAGTGCAATACATACTATAGATCAATCTATTATTCACGTAAACTTTTGCGGCATAAATACAAATAACACTAAACCACCAACCGCTACAAATCAAGCGGCGGTGATTAAATTACTTTATGTTGGGAGATTAATTGAGAACAAAGGAATACAGTTTTTAATTAACTGCGTTCATGATATGAATAAATATCATAACTTTAAGTCCGCTGACCTGGTCACTTTATATATAGTTGGAAATGGCCCGTATTTACCGGAACTTGAGCTATTATCTGATAATAAAGAATACATCTATTTCTGTGGGGAGCAATTTAATAAAGATGTAATGAAGTATTATGAAAATGCTGATATATTTATTCTTCCTTCTTTAGTAGAGGGGCGTGGCACAGTTCTCATGGAAGCAATGAGTTTTGGGTTACCAATTGTTTCTACTTGCGTCGGAGGTATACCTGAAGTAGTCGATCACAATATAACGGGGCTACTGGTAAAAGCTGGGAGTACTATAGAATTAAGTAATGCAATCCTCCTGCTGCTTAATGATTCCCCATTGAGAGAGAAACTGAAAAATAGTGCGTTCGAAAAATCGAAATCTTTTAATGCACAAACTAAAGCAGAGGAATTAGTTTATATTTTCGGCAACTCATAAGGCCCTGTGCCCACTCCTCCATTAATGAGACAGAAAAACTAGAGCTTACCAGCTTTGTCTGCCTCATTAATGGAAGAGTGGAGATATCGAGTTAATATGGCGTACATTGTTATCCATACTGGGATGTGAGGATAATAGGCGACAGAAATAAACGCGCCTGCAACGAAAAACCCCCCCATTGAAACAATCAATGTAAGAGACCAGAATAATATCAACCTGTTTTCTTCTAAACTCTCATCTAGCTTCTTTCTAATCCCATTTAATTTTAGTGGCAAATAAATAAGAACATACAAATAAACTAATGCACCAATAGTCCCCACTTCGGAAATTATTTGAAAAACAAGCGAATGTGTAACTCTTCCCTGTAATGACTTGTGCTCCTCAGTCCACCATGAAGTCATTCTTTGGTAAAACCCAGCGTTGTATTTAAACCCGCCCGCCCCAACCCCAAGAAAAGGATTATCCTTATACATCTCCCATGCAACCTCCCACGTGTTCAGTCTTTCCAGGCGTGTCTCATCATTCGGGTCATTGATAGACTCAATCTCTTTCGCGTAATCTGTAGGCAACAAGGAAAGTCCACCAACCACTATGGCTAATCCAATAAAAAAGCTGATTAACGCTATCCTTATCTTTTTCCTTGAGAACCACCATAACAACAATAGTACCGCTAAGAGACCTAAAAACCCGCCTCGTGAGCCAGTTACTACAATTGCAACGATAAGCGTAATAATTGCGATTTTGCAGAATATCCGCTGTTTTGCGGTCAGACTTAAAAACCTGAGTGCGTAAGCAAAGAATGGTATCCCCATGGCCAGTGCCATAGCAGCATCATTTGGATCAAGTGTAAAATCTCCAGGGCCTAGCCCACCATTTTTAATGGTTATCAATGCCATTAAAAAGTATATCAACAACCAAAGCTTTACTAAGTTTAATATTCTTTCTTTACTATCGAAAATAACATATATAGCTAAACATTGAGGAAAAACCTCTATGATATAATTTACAAATAACTTAAATGGCCCTGTATTTATTGCACCAAGCCCGCTCAAAAAAAAGACGAAAGCGAGAATTAATATAATGCTCAGCGGAGTCTTTAGGACAAACGGCCTAAAATGCAATACTCCCCAAATGGTAGTTATCAAGAATAGAATGCCAGCAAACCTGACTTCTGCAAACCCAGGAATAATTTCCTGTGGCCGCACATAGTAAAAAAAAAGATACAAAAACACCAACCAAGTCCCTATCTTTCTGTCTTTCTCAGAAAGGGGTACCTGAGATTCATTCATAGAATTGTTTTCATTTTTCAACATTTAGTGAGAAAATAAGAACGATGTTTAACTTCACCGCTAGGAAATTTAGTGATTTTTGACTAAGCACTAGTGTTTGTGTTTCCTAGACGCACATTCTTAAATACGTTTATCCAGTACCCAGTCCATCGTATGTAAATATATATATACCGATAGAGACTAGAGCGCCCACGCCATAGCTGTAAGTCAACATTAAGATGATTAGCGGCGAGTTTTCGCCAGTCATTAACTATTGAATCAACCGATACATCATCCGCCCGTTTCTTAGCACCCTCGAAATACTTGGTAATTTCACTAGGTTCAGCAAGCAGTTTTGTAAGCTTTTCCTTTAATTCACCGTATGAGTCAACGATAATACAATCGTACTTATCTTTATGTTCTGCTATATATGCCGACTCTGGTCCACATACAGGAATTACGCCTGCATTCCAACTATTATAAAGCTTTGTTGCAGGTTTGAAATACCAGCTAGATTGTGAAAAACTCCTGACAGACAAGGTCATATCGATTTCACTGTAATCGGCCCATTTATCAGGCTCATCAACCAGACTCCACTTTAAATCTAATTGACGAGTAAAATCCTCCCAATCTTTAGTTTTTAGTTCATTATCTAAATTATCTGGCCTGCCAAGGTAGGCAATGTGCCTGATTTTGCTACCTCTAGCCTCGTCTCTGCCAATCAATCCGGGTTGAGGCCAAAGCCTGATAAAGTAGCGTTTACCAGGCACAAACAATCTATCGAGAATTGGTGTGTATTTATTGTATTGCTGATAAGGGTTTTGAACAATATGAACTTGTGCATAGGGATGGCGACTCCAGTCTGCCTGCATGCATACTAGAAGTTGGTTTTTATTCGGGATAATACTATCGTCAAGACACCCCCTGTGAGAAACAATTATCCCCTCATCCGGGATCTCCGATACAAGGCTACATTTGAAACCAGATTTTTTTAACCTAAAGTAAGTTTGTAACGTCCAGCAATAGACACCATCTTTATAGCCCGGCCAAGTAAAATCATCTATGTCAGGGAGTGACTCAGGCCAAAGGCGCTTAGGTAGGTAGAAGTACAGCACAGATTCGTTCACAGAGAATTCCCCGTCCAATAAAGCTAAGGCTAGGCCTGCCAGACTCTTTTCTAATTAAAAGCACAACTGGGCACCAAGGCACCCAGCTCAGACTCAATCTAGCTTGATTATAGCATTGGATTACAAAATCCCTGACTACCCCATATAAAACTAAACTCTTCGGGCTTCCCATATGCAACAACAATATAAGCTAAGATACTGCAACATCAGAGGGAGATGATGGGGACGGTTCTAAAGCAGCGCCACTCAAGCCTACTTTTTCTACGCCTATCAAGTATAGGCCCTGATTAGTACTAGCTACGCCTCCACCAATGCAGGGAGAACCAATGTCGAGTCGGTAATCATCTAACGATGGATTGATAAATTTAGGGTCACCAGATCTATCATTGACTGCAAACCCTGTCGCAGTACGAATCTGCTCGAGGGTTGTATATTTTATACTTAAGTGTCTATATAAATCACGTATCGAACCATGCTCATGATTGTAATCGGCGTACTCAATTTGACTTGCAGACTGATTTGATTGATATGGCACATACTCTGGCATATCCCACGTTCTTACACAATTGTAGAATATATTATTAAAAATCTGATGATTATAGGTATCTGTCGAACGAATCGCACCGTTATCTCCACCGCCGCAGCTATCAAAGACGTTATTACAGATCCACTGCTTACCTTTCTGATTGGGTCCAGCGCCTGTATGCTCTATCGCCTGATAAATATTACAGTCTTTAAATAAGTTTGATTGAACTATACCGTAATTCGGCTCCTGACCAGACGAGCCATATCCATATCTGACCCCATTAATTGTTTTTATTTTATTAAACCTAACTGAAGCAACAACATCCCCAGCTTCCATGCGTTTCATAAATATTCCATTACCACTATTTGTGAATTCGCATCGCTGAATAGACAAGTTTGTAGAGGAGTAATAAAAGACACCGGCCGTATTCTGATGGGTATTATTTCCATTATCTTGAATGTTATTCGATGTACATCGCCACACCTTGCCGCCATCTACCCCCCAGAGCATATATGCCCCGTCGTTTGTTGACCCATTTATGTTATCCGCCGAGCAGAGTTCAATATTTATCATCGTGCTACTGCCGTAATTGTAAAATATTGCAGCACCGTTATTAAATCCAGCTACGCCGGTTACATTAATATTCTTGAACTGTATTCCTCGATACGTTTGGTATGACTCACCACCCTCGGTAAAGAAGCCATTAATATTACTAGCTCCAGCACCGTCAACCACCAGGGTATTCCCAGGCCAGTTCCTTATATAGACGCGCGTTTCCTCGCTAGCACGGCCAGCAGGAGGGGTTATGCAATTGAAAGTACCGCCAATAAGCCCCGTGTTAGTCCCATCTGGCGTAACAGTTCCTTTACCGTATATATAACGTTTCGATCCTACATTGCCTATTGCATCATAAATATTGTCATACGGGGACGCTTGCGTACCATTTCCATTTAGTGATGCATTCGTGTCAAAAAATACAGCCTGTGAATCTGGAGCAATCGTATCATCATCAATTACACCGTAGGCTTGTGTATTGACTCCATTGTGGAGAGCCACCCCACCAACTGGGTTTGAAAGTTTTGCATAAATCCTATGCTCTCCCGATCCTTTGCTGCCCACGCTGACTTTAAAGCTTTTGATACTAGCGTCTCCATCCCCCCAAGTAAGTGTTCCAGTAACCTGCGAGTGGCTATCACCATGAGTCGAAAAGTCGACGCTGACACTACCTGCTGTGCCATGAGTTCGGCATACATAAAAGGTATGTTCCCCAATTGTATCCAGTTCGGAATAATCTATATAAAACCCAACCCTTCCTGGTGTCGACAAAACCAGCCCTAAACTTTTTGCAACCTGCCCAACGACAACCTGGGCAAATGCACGAAGAGGCATAAGACATGTTGAAGATAGTACCAAAACCAAACATTTTAAAAAAGTACGTCTAATCATATCTTTCTCTTCCTCCAATCAACTTCGCATAAACCTGACTTCCATTCTGTAGGCACAATCGGCGAAATTTGATAGAAACTTTAAATAAGCTCTCGCATTTGCCAACTAAATCACAGTATATGATAGAATGCCATAAAGGTTTTTACGATTATGAGAAGCCTTTCACGATATGATGCTTAAGCTCATTCGCTTCACTTCTAAACACCAGTAGAAATACACCAATATATGTGCAAGCGCCCCCTATAATCATAGCGATCAAGCGCAACAATACTGATTCATCTGTCATTATAACTTGCAAAACGAACAGAACAGCTACCATAACGGTTAGTGAAACAATGGCAGGTATCATTGTTTTCGCGAACTGAATGAATTTAAGATCAAGAATTCTCATAACCCTGGACAGAAGATATATGTACACTATTGGATAAACAAAAAACCAGCTTATAACCATCCCAACTAGGCCCCACTGAATCCCAATCAACGAAGCAGTTACAAGTAACATTAAATTTAACACATTATACCGAACAAGAATCTCTGGTTTTCCCATTCCTTCAATGACCGGAGGCATGATCATAGAACTCATAACAAAAAGATTTAACAGCGCTGTCAGTTCCAAAATCGGGATAGAATCGCTCCATTTATCAGTAAATAGCAATATCACCAGGTCATTACACACAATAGATAAACCGATGAGAATTGGACTACCGATCAGAAATAGCACCTGATGCATTTTAATGAAAACATTCCTGGCATAGTCGGTATTTTCTTTCACGCGAGAGGTTGCAGGAAAAATGATGCGATTAAATAGCATACCTATTTTATCCATTGGCATTTTTCCGATTTGCTCTGCAAAGGAGTAATAACCAGTACTTTTCTGCCCCAGAAGCAGGCCAACGATAAATACTGGGGTATTACTAGAAAAGTGGCCTAGTAATCTAGAGGCCATCACATTGAGACCGTATGAAATTACACTTTTAATTTCGCTCCAGTGTATCGCAACAAAACCTATCCCCTTCATGTGAGGGATGTATGCCAATGTGATAAACAGGTGCATCGCAACTGTACCCAGGATAAGGCTCCAGGGGCCATACCCGGAGTAAGCCAGAAACAGAGTAACAACGATCATGACAAACTGCCCAAACATATCAACAAGCGCCCTGAATTTATAATTCATCTCTCGCATTATCTTTGCGGACGCTACAATCCGAAAACTTGCAAAAATCACCATGAGGGCTGATGCCATCATCAGGTCTCCTAGGCCTTCCATTCCAAATATGGTTTCAACTAATGGCGAAATCAGGGCAATAATTAAATACAGAAAAAAGGATAAAAAGATACCAAACCAAAAAACCCCAGTAATTTCCTTATCTGAAATTTCTTTTTTATTGATTAGCCCCGCAGCCAGACCCATTTCTGCGAAATGGCTCATTAATAAAATAAAGATTCCGGAAACAGCAACAATTCCATAGTCATCCGGTGTTAGCAAGCGCGCGACAATAACTGTCGATACCCATGACAAGATCTGTATTACAAACTTTGTTCCGCCCTCCCAGGCAAATCCCGTAATTACCTTCTTTTTAAAGTCATGCATTTTATTAAACGATTAATCACTAAAAACTGAAGGAAGGGCTAACTTGCAGGAAAAAGTGGACCTCAAAGTACCCCGGTCGACATGCATCCTCTTCAGTGCATAAGGATCAGGACGGTGTTTATAATTAACCCCTTCCAGGTATGATACTGCTAACCTATATCCTGCATTCTTCGCAGTATGTATCACCCTCTGATCGAAGGCGAACCCCATTCCAACTGGATAAGCAATCGTATCGACTTTACACTTCATTTTTTCTTCAAGAATACTCTTTGACTCGCTTAATTCATATACAAGCTCATCATCTGAAAGCATGGTTAAGACTGGATGAGTCACTGAGTGTGATCCGACTTCGAAAATGGAGTCTGACATTTCTTTAAGCTGCTCCCAGGTAACCGCCTTACTCATACTCAGTGTAACTGGCGAACCGGCAGAATAGCTCTCTTCATAACGTCGATATAAACTCTCTAGTATCTCTTGCCTTACATCATTAGTCGCTAATTTTAAACGCTCAACCAGGGCCGCATAATATTTTCGCCGGTTATTGACGCCAGAAAGACAAGGAAACACCAAGCCTAATTCAGGGATACTGACTTCACCTTCGTGCATCTGAATAAAATAAGCAAGCCGTTCGTACCAGATAGTAGTCGAATTCTCGACAAAAGATGTTGTCACAAAAATCGTCGCTGGAATAGCAAGATCCTTTAGAACAGGGAATGCTGCGTAGTAATTATCATCAAATCCATCATCAAATGTTACTACAATTGGACTAGGGGGAAGCCTGCTTTTTCCATCTATATGGCCACATAACTGAGATAATCTAATCGGTGTGAAGTGTTGTTTTATAAAACGCATTTGCCACTCAAATTCATCGGGTGACGCACTGATCAAATCAATATCGAATGGATACTCTGGCTTGTCAGACAAATCCATAACTCTATGATAGGCCAGTATCGGAACATCTTTAATCAACCTACATCTAACTTTCCGAATGATAGTGTCAATCTTTAAAGCATGGAAAGCCTCGGCAATCTTATCTTTTTTCCTCATTACTCTTCCGTTTTATCTTCCGATTTTCATTTTCACACCAGGAAAGGCGAGTATTTTGCTTCATTGCTCACTTAGCGGGATCAGCAGGGCTGATGCAGGTGACAACCATGCACCTAGGCTTCACACCACATAATTGACCTCACACACTTGATCATTAATACACTCTTCTTCTGCTTTCCTAAAATACACTGGATACACCACTTCAGAGTTTTCCTATCATCTCCCCACGCTGGGCACACCACACTGGGTTTCCTCATTCGTTATTTTCGGATGGTATTATTACCAGTGATATACGCCCCAACTCAAACTGATAACATATAAAAGTAAATTTTCTTCATGGTATTACTATACAAACGGCCTCTATCACCTGATATCCACACACAAAGGCCATCCGACCAAGCAACCATTCTGTAAACATAGCATTCTTACACATTACGGTTCTTTATTCCCCGTGGAAATCCACGAGGAATAACTCCCTCAGAGATTTAAACACTAACCGAAAAAACCCCCCTCTCTTTCATTAAAGAAATAATTCTCGATACGCTCAGCTCGATCGATATTTTATCGGTATTAATTACCAGGTCCGGGTTCTCAGGCTCATCATAAGGTGACGATATCCCTGTAAAATTACTTATTTCACCAGACCTCGCTCGTCTATAAAAACCTTTTACGTCTCTTTTTTCACATACGCTTAGCGAGCATCGACAATAAACCTCAATGAAATCTTCAGGTTCGAGCAGGCCTCTTACACAATCTCGATCTTTCTTAATTGGGGAAATGAAGGCTGCCATCGTTATCAAACCAGCATCCACTGTTAGCTTTGCTATCTCACCTACCCGTCGAATATTCTCTGTCCGATCCGCATCACTAAACCCCAAATCACCACATAAACCATGACGGACATTATCACCATCAAACACATACGTTCTACACTTCATTTTGTAAAGCTCGCCCTCCAATGCATGTGCCAGCGTAGATTTTCCAGCACCAGATAACCCAGTAAACCAAACAACAACCGCTTTATGCTCATTTAGACGCTCGCGGTTTTGTCTAGTAATTCCAGCATTATGCCAAACAAGGTTCTCATTCATTTTATCGACCAAATATGTATTCTGAAAATGTAAATATATACTTCCAATTAGCTTAGCCAGTAGCAAAAAATGTCATTTTCCATCCCTACTGTAGTCTTCATTAGGTTCTCCAGTATGCGCGCGCTCTTCTTCCATTAGCCGATACACTATTTTAAGGGTTTCTTTCGCTCCACTAGTTTTTGGCATCATGAGCGAAACAATTGAACCTGAATTATCGCCTTTTAAATACCCCAGAAACTCATACCACTTCGCTTTTACATCAGATGCTGTATTTCTATCATTTACCCGATACCAGCTCCACAGTAAAAAGACTTCCCCGGTCCTGTTCGACCTGATTTTCATTTCATTTACTTTTCCATTCAACACTGGCTGACTGCTTATTAAGTGCCACTTTTCCTCATCAAATAGCCTGTTATTTGATGAGACTACCTCTCGACCTTGAGTCTGCCTGGGCACCCTCAACAGGTAAAGCTGAACTGGCGGGGTGTATTCATTTGCCACATAAATATGCTCTTTGGCACCATTAACTTGAGGATCAAGTTGATATAAGGGGGGAGATTGTTGAAAGAGACCAGAGATAAATCTAGCCTCATCAACTTCGTTATTAGTTTCAGGTTTCTGACCCTGGAGCCCAAGAAAGATTAACAATAGCACGGTCAGCAGCACCGAATATATAATAACTCGAATATTCGTAACGCGTATTTGACTCTTTATCGTTCCAACGTCACCTGTTTTATTAGCATACTCCCTATCCTCTCTCCCCTTTAGCACTCTGTTAAAAAGGAAAACCAGAGAGATAAACATAAAACCAAATATGACCCAGCCAAGATTAAAATGCTCTACAGTCACAAAATAGTGCTGCATATCTGTTAGCTGGCCTGCGACTATGATAATAAAAACACGAACCCAGTTAGCAATGATGGATGCTGCAACAATTACCCCTACTACCAGGAAAATATTTTTTTTATTATTAAAATTACTGACCGCATAGAGAATAGCCAAAGGAAACGCCGCCATAAAATAACTAAAACCACTGCACCCCGGCGCAACTTCGAACTTCCCTACTGGTATTGTGATATAGAAGCCCTCTTTCAAAACTGGGATGCCCACAGCCTTTACCATCAGGAATGACATCTCTAATGTTAGTTTTTGTAAGATAGGGCCGAAACTGCCCCAGACAGGCAAGGCAAATAGCATCAACCCTAAAGGAACAATTGCTTTCTTGAAAACTTCCCAGCCATACACAGCTAACACCAGAAAAACTACAAAAGAATAAAAGGCTATGACTTGCAGGCTAACAATAGAGACCACTTCAAAAGTAAACGCCAACACCATAAATAGCAGTGCAGCAACAAAACCAATGCTACTTGCTTTTGTTGAGATATCTTGATTGAAATCAATCTCAGAGTACAGTAGGTATAGCGTTACTAGTAGCAGTAAAAAACCATGATTATAGGCCCCATGATCAAAATCCAGCCATTTGCTTAGTAAGAAGTCAACCCCACTCTCATAAGCGAAGATTGATACCACCAGCGGGATGAGAAACAGCAGTAGATAATTAATTTTCGTTGCTCTCATCAATCTCGTCCACCCCTTATGGAAGATGTTTTACGATATGCGGCCCTAGACAATTGGCAACCGCTAACGGCAATTTTTTCCAACCCGCTATCGCTATTTTGTATTTCGGGTTTTGAGGGTTTAATTGTGGTAACTCATTTCCCTCTGCCAACCAGTAATTCCAATAACACTGCTTCGGCCTGGCTCCCCACTGTTTTTTGAATTTATATGTTGGGCCATCCAGCGTCGAACGGCCAAAATCAAAAATCTTATAGCCTTTTAGAATTGAAT
>WFPP01000019.1 GCA_015487495.1 Thiomicrorhabdus sp. | reverse complement strand
TCGTGATCGGCCTCAACGGGTTCGGGTTTTTTGGGCAAAATAACAATGGCACCGTAAACCCCCGTTTGCTCTTGGTAGCCAGAATGGCTGTGATACCAGTAAGTTCCGCTTTGTTGCACGGTAAATTGGTAAACGTAGGTTTCTCCAGGTTGAATGCCATCAAAGCTTAAGCCTGGTACACCATCCATGTTGGCGGGTAAAATCAGGCCATGCCAATGAATGGAGGAGTCGACACTCAGCTCATTTTTGACACGGAGCGTGACGGTATCTCCTTCTTGAAAGATTAGGGTAGGGCCTGCAAGCGAGCCATTAATTAAGGTCGCGATACGGGGTTTACCCGTAATGTTTATTCGTTGCTCGGCAATGGTTAGGTCAAATTCGGTGCCTGTTAAAATGGGTTGCTTGGGCAGTCCATCGGCGTGGGAGACAAACTCATTTTTAGCCAGTACGCTGGGTATGTGGCTGGCAAGGGAGGCGGCAACGGTGCTTAGAACCATGCCTTTTACAAATTGACGACGGCCAAAATGATTTTGGGTGTTTTTTGAGGTAGTCAGTGTCATGAGAGCACTCCTTCTAAATACAAAACGATAAAACGGATTCACCAGATTCAAAAAATCGCGATAAGCAGATGTTTTTGAGAATATGTGATGGGTTAAATGATTTAGACTAGAGGGGGTGGGGTCTCGGGTGGGTAGTAGGCATGAGACAGTGCGCTACTCAATGTAATAACAGGATTGCTGGAGAAGAGGGTCACCGAAAATAGATAAGGTATTTTTGAGTCAATAGGGTTACTGGTATGAATGGAGTTGCACAGCAAGCTATGGCAATTTCCCTCGTGGTCACAGTTGCAATAATTCACTGTAGTAAGGGAGGGATTATTCTGTGAAGCATCCATTGAGCAATTGACATGATTCATTGGAGAAGTATTCTCGTCTGCTACTTGATGCATGATTTGCATTTTAGTGATTTCAGCTTGATTTAATTGAGACATGTTGGTACTTGCCAGAGCACTGAATGCAAAGCTCTGAAGTACAAAAATGACAATTAGCAAGCGTTTTAACATTGTTAAGCCTTGAAGTTCCTAATAACGGTTTATGAACAGAGACAATTTATTTATACACCTATTTATTGAATAACACAATTTATTTATTAGTAAACAGGATGAATAGGGAGGATGACAGGCATAAAAAAAGCCCATTCACTTGAATGGGCTTTTTTATACTATTTTGAACCACTCAGTTCAAGGGTGATTCAAAACGACTCAATTAAGCAGAGTAATACAGTTCAAACTCAATTGGATGTGTGGTTGCGCGTAGTTGTGTTACGTGCTCCATTTTTAGTTCAATGTAAGAGTCAATCATCTCATCGGTAAAGACTCCGCCTGCTTTTAAGAAGTCACGATCATTATTAAGCGCATCCAGTGCCTCCTCCAGTGAAGCACAAACCGTATTGTAGGTTGCTTCTTCTTCTGGTGAAAGATCGTATAAATCTTTTTCAGAAGGGGCGCCTGGGTCAATTTTGTTGATGATGCCATCCAGTCCTGCCATTAAGGATGCCGAGAAGGCCAAGTATGGGTTGGCGCTTGGATCTGGGAAGCGTAGCTCAACACGACGTGAACGCTCTGAAGGAGCATACGGAATACGAATGGACGCTGAACGGTTAGAGCCAGAGTAAGCCAATAAAATAGGCGCTTCAAATCCTGGGACCAAACGTTTGTAAGAGTTGGTTCCAGGGTTTGTGAAGGCGTTTAAAGCGCGTGCGTGTTTTATTAGGCCGCCAATGTACCAGAGTGCTTCTTGAGAGAGGCCTGAGTAAATGTCACCTGCAAAGATGTTTTTACCATCTTTGGCAAGGGATTGATTGATGTGCATTCCGTTCCCGTTGTCACCAACGATGGGCTTGGGCATAAAGGTGGCCGTTTTTCCCAGTGCATGTACGGTGTTATGTACGGCGTATTTAAGAATTTGAACTTCATCGGCTTTAGCGGTGAGCGTGTTTCCTGCAATCGCAAGTTCACATTGTCCTGCTGTAGCTACTTCGTGGTGATGTGCTTCCAGTTTCAAGCCCATCGATTCGGCCATGGCACAAATATCAGCACGAATTTCATGCAGTTGATCAACAGGAGGAACAGGGAAGTAGCCCCCTTTGACACTCGGACGGTGACCGACGTTTCCATCCGCGAAAACTTTTTCAGAGTTCCAAGACGCTTCGTCGGCATCAATTTTAACAAAAGAACCCGACATGTCTGATCCCCAGCGAACGTCATCAAAAATGAAAAATTCAGGCTCAGGACCAAAGAAGGCCGCATCGGCAATGCCTGTTGATTTTAGGTAGGCTTCGGCTTTTTTAGCAATGCCACGCGGATCTTTTTCGTAAGACTCCATCGTTGAGGGGTCTACAATCATGCAACGAATGATGATGGTTGGGTCGTTGGTAAATGGATCCAGGAAAAAACCATCTGTTTGTGGCATTAAAATCATGTCGGAATTGTGAATGCCTTTCCAGCCAGCGATAGAGGAGCCATCAAATGTTTCACCGTCAGTAAAAAAATCTTCATCAATACTGGAAGCAGGAATGGTGACGTGTTGTTCTTTACCGTGAGTATCTGTAAAACGCAGGTCTGCCCACGTTACATCATTTTCTTGAATAAGATCAAAAATAGCTTGAGACATCTTTCTTCCTTTTGGAGCTGTCATTTAAATAAAAGTTAACGCGGTTGACTATTAGCGGGAATCATGCCAAAAAGCGAGTGTTTTTTTTAAATGCAATTAACTGATTGAAAGTTAAGAGGTAAAGGTTGTTTTAAGACGCCTTGATTCGAAATGTTACGAATGGAGGGTGGTTGCTTATGGTGCATTTGTACACATTATTGGTGCAATAAAAGACGAGGGGTTCATTCAAATTAAATTGTAATGTTTATGTAATATAACTGTCATATTCAAGCTGTAAAATCCCGCGAATCAAAGGCTTATTGAGTTGGTAGATTGAGATGAAAAATACAGATCAAAAGTTGGACAGTGCTTTAAAGGGGCCCGTGTTTGAACGACGTATTCGTATACGAAACATGAAAGATCGTGTGGCACGTTATGGAATCCGTTTTGGCGGGGTCTCCGTCATTGCTGCGGTACTCCTTATTATGTTCTTTTTATTGTATGTGGTTCTGCCTTTATTTACTTCGGCGACGGTTGAGGAGCATTCAACGTTTCCTACCCCCGGTTCGTCTCAAGAGCAAACGCTTTATTATGGTATTGACGAATATAAAGAAAGCGCGGTACGTTTTACCCAATCGGGTCAGCTTATTGGCTTTCAGTTAGCAGATGGTCAGGTTGTTTCAGAAGAGCATTTGCCTTTGCAGGGTGAAAGTATTACGGCTTTTTCAATTATTCATGAAGCACAAAATTTATTAGCATTTGGCTTGTCTGATGGCTCTGTTTTGATTGCTAAGTATGGTTATAAGGTAACCTACCCCAATGATGTAAAAACCATTACGCCAGAGATAACGTATCCGTTTGGTGAGGAGCCGGTTACGTTGGGGAATGGAGCCATTAGTCAATTAGCCGTTCGCTTTCATGATGAAAGTTTGATTGCCTCTTATAAAGAAGAGGGGGGCAGTCATGTTTATGTGAAAAGTTTTATGGTTGAAACGTCTTTCCTGGATGATTCTTTAACCTTGTCTGAAGAATATTCAGGTGAAATTGAGCCTCAAGTTGCGGTGGATTATCTCTTGCTGGATGGTAGTATGCGTAACCTTTATGTTGTCTCTAGGGAAGGGGATGCTGATTATTATGATCTTTCAGAAATAGAGGCACCTGAATTGATTCAACAGCTTGATTTTGTGCCTGATGATGATCGTATTTCCACCATCCGTTTTTTGCTGGGTGAATACTCTCTTATGGTTGGAACGGAAAAAGGCTTTGTGTATCAGTGGTTTCCGGTTCGAAATAAAGACAATGTTTTTCAATTACAAAAAATTCGTGAGTTTAAACAGTCAGATTCTCCCATTGTTAAGATTGCCATAGAGCATGCTCGTAAAGGATTTGCAACGGTGGATCAATCGGGGGTATTTAATTTATTTCACTCTACATCGGAAAGACATCTGGATGAATTTGAAGTGGATCCAAAAGGTGCTACGTTTGTTAGCATCATGCCACGTGCAAATGGATTATTGATAGAAACCAAATCCGGTCAAATTATTACCTATGATGTTACAAATGAATACGCGGATGTTTCATTTTACAGCTTATGGGGAAAGGTTTGGTATGAGGGATATGAAGAGCCAACCTATACATGGCAGTCTTCCTCTGCCAGTTCCGACTTTGAACCTAAATTATCCATGATGCCATTAACATTTGGAACCATTAAGGCCGCCATTTATTCGATGTTGTTTGCCGTACCGATTGCCATTTTAGCCGCCATTTATACCGCCTTTTTTATGGATGCAAAAACACGTCAATGGATTAAGCCTTCGGTTGAACTAATTGAAGCTTTACCAACGGTTATTTTAGGGTTTTTGGCAGGGCTATGGCTTGCACCAATGATGGAGGCTAACTTATCAGGGTTCTTTGCCATTTTGGTGGTGATGCCTATTGGAATTATTTTATTTGGATTGGCTTGGTCCAAATTGCCTAAAACGATTCGGCTTTGGGTGCCAGAAGGCAAGCGTACCTTACTGATGATTCCGGTTGTTTTTTTGTTAGGGTATTTTGCCATGTCGATGGATCAGCCGATTGAAAATGCCTTTTTTGATGGGGATATGCGTCATTGGTTAACGTATAGCGCGGGCATTGATTTTGATCAGCGTAATGCGATGGTTATTGGATTTGCAATGGGGTTTGCTTTGATTCCGACCATTTTTTCGGTAGCCGAAGATGCACTTTATAATGTGCCACGCTATTTAATTAATGGTTCATTGGCATTAGGTGCCAGTAGTTGGCAAACGATGGTAGGCGTTGTATTACCAACAGCCAGCCCCGGGATTTTCTCAGCCATTATGCTTGGTTTTGGTCGGGGTGTTGGAGAAACGATGATTGTTTTAATGGCTTCTGGAAATACCCCTTTAATGGACGTTAACATTTTTGAAGGAATGCGAACCTTGTCTGCTAATCTCGCGGTTGAGATGGCTGAGGCTGAGGTGTATAGCTCGCATTATCGAGTGTTGTTCTTATCTGGGTTGACGTTGTTTGTCTTTACCTTCTTCTTTAACACGTTGGCAGAAATTGTGCGTGAGCGCATGCGCCGTAAGTACAGTTCGCTTTAAGGGGGGTTGCTATGAGAAATTGGTTTAATAAAGGTGAACACTGGATCTGGTTTAGTGCGTCTGCGGTCAGTGTCAGCGTGGTGTTGGTGTTTGGATTACTGGCCATGATTGCTTATAAGGGGTTGTTGCACTTTTGGGCGCACGATGTGTATGTTTACCCTGTTTCGACGGCGAATGGCCAAGTAGAAGAAGTGGTGGGGGAGTTACACGACACCAAGTTTAAATTGATGGCGGATGAAAATAATCCGAAAGTCATGCACGAAGTGCCTGAGTATTTGATTAAAACAGGTAATCGAGATGTGTATGGGATTGACTTTAAATGGATTAATTCAAAAAACATTGATTTATCTCAGATTAAATTAGCCGATGATATTACGGTTATTGAACGTTATGAATGGGGGAATGTTTATGGCCATTTAGCTTCTTTAACACTGGATGGTAAATTGATCGCAAGTGGTGCTGACGTTAAGGACAAATTACAGAACCTAGTTGAAAAAAGTAATGTGCTTTTGGATAAAATTCACCATATCGAAAAAAGTGTGATGGGGTCAATTAATTACCAAATTGAAGAGCTACGTTTAGAAGAGAAAAAATTAAGGGCAAATAAGGAGTATCACGGAGAAGCCAAAGCAGAGGTTGAGGAAAAAAGAGCCGAGCTGAGTGAAGCATTTATTAAACAGCAAGCCTCAATGCAGGAACTTTATAAGCAAGCAGATGTATTGGGAGAGGTGGTTTTAACCATTGCTGGTGATCAAAAAATTGCAGTTAAAATAAGGCAAATTGTACGTTTTTGGCAACCTAATAATATGTCAATGCTTGAGAAGCTAGGGTTCTTTTTTAGCTCGATTGGCCACTTTTTAACGGAAGACCCGCGTGAAGCCAATACGGAAGGAGGGGTTTTTCCGGCCATTGTTGGAACGGTAACGATGGTGTTGTTAATGACTGTTTTGGTTACGCCAATGGGGGTTTTGGCCGCTGTTTACATGTCAGAATATGCAAAGAATGGGCCTGTCCTGAGAATGGTGCGTATTTCCATTAATAACCTGGCTGGGGTTCCTTCTATTGTTTTTGGTATTTTTGGGTTAGGGTTTTTTGTGTATATTTTAGGGGGGTCAATAGATGATCTTTTCTATGGCTATGCAGCTCCAAGTCCCGTGTTTGGAACGCCTGGGCTGTTATGGGCTTCATTAACGATGGCTTTATTGACCTTGCCTGTTGTGATTGTTTCAACGCAAGAAGGGTTGTCCCGTATTCCTCGTTCATTGAGAGAAGGAGGGTTGGCACTGGGGGCGACCAAGTTTGAAACCATTACTCGTATCGTGTTGCCAATGGCAACCCCCGCCATTATGACAGGCTTAATTTTAGCCATTGCGCGTGCAGCAGGAGAAGTTGCTCCCTTAATGCTGGTGGGGGTTGTGAAATTAGCACCTGAATTACCGATTGATTTCAATGCCCCGTTTATTCATTTGGAAAATAAATTTATGCATTTGGGGTTTCATATTTATGATGTGGGTTTCCAAAGTCCAAATGTAGAGGCCTCGCAACCGTTAGTGTATGCAACCTCATTATTGTTAGTTATGATTATTTTGTCGTTAAACCTGGGTGCCATTATGATTCGTAACCGGTTAAGAGAGCGTTATAAAGCACTGGATAATTAAAATACATATAAATTTATTGTACGGTTCAGCGTAACAAGAGCGATTCAGATGGTCTTTGTTTGAAAAGAATCTGACTCGTTACCAACATTTAAGATTAGGAAAAACGCATGTCAGAATTAAAGAAATTTTCAATGGAAAGCGCCTCTGATAAATTGAGGTTAGAGGATGAAAAAATTGCAATTGAAGTAAAGGACTGGAATCTTTATTACGGCACCAAGCAAGCTTTGCATGGTATTACGATGCAACTTCCAGAAAATAGAGTGACGGCTTTTATTGGACCTTCTGGATGTGGTAAGTCAACTCTTTTGCGTTGTTTTAATCGAATGAATGATTTGATTGATACGGTCAGTGTGGAAGGCAGTATTTTATTGCATGGCGAAGAGATGTACTCTAAAAGAATGGATGTCTCTGCTTTACGTCGTCGAGTTGGAATGGTGTTTCAAAAGCCAAACCCTTTTCCTAAAACTATTTTTGAAAATGTGTGTTATGGGTTAAGGCTACAGGGAATTAAGGATAAACAGGTTCTGGACGAAACGGTAGAATGGGCATTGCGCGGTGCCAATTTATGGGAGGAAGTTAAGGATCGTCTAGACGATAATGCCCTAGGTTTGTCTGGTGGGCAGCAACAGCGTTTATGCATTGCTAGAGCCATTGCAATTAAACCAGAGGTGTTATTGCTGGATGAGCCAACCTCTGCTCTGGATCCGATTTCAACCTTGGCAATAGAAGAGCTTATTTTTGATTTGAAAAAAACGTTTACTATTTTAATTGTGACACACAATATGCAACAGGCTGCACGTGTATCAGATTATACGGCGTTTATGTATATGGGGGATTTAGTAGAATACACCGATACAGACTCTCTGTTTACAAATCCAAAATTAAAGCAAACAGAAGATTATATTTCTGGACGTTATGGTTAAACATTATGGTTAAGCCTTAATTTCTTAACGTTCAGATGAAAAACAGGAGCCTAATAATGCAAAAGAAAGAATTTAGTTCACACATATCCAATCAATTAAACCGTAATTTGGAGGAGTTGTTTAATCATATTCTTGAAATGGGAGGAATGGTTGAAAATCAACTTGATATGGCTCTTGGGGCATTGGAAAGTGGTGATGTGATTGCAGCTAAAGAAGTGGTGCGTTTTGATAAAATCATTAATCAGGCTGAAATGGAAATAGACCGTCTTTGTATTCGTGTTTTAGCACGTCAACAGCCAGCCGCATCGGATTTACGCTTGATTTTAGCGACCATTCGAATTGCCATTGATTTGGAGCGCATGGGCGATGAAGTGTGTAAACTGGCTAAATTGGTTATTCGATTTCATAAAAATGAGCCCTGTCTTTGTGCAAACTATGCTGGGTATGCGGAATTGGTAGACATTACGACTCGTTCTCGTGAAATGCTTAAAGTGACTTTAAACGCTTTTGCACGTGTATCCGCAGAAGATGCTATCTCAATTCTGGATCAGGAAGAAGTGGTGGATCATGTTTATAAAAAAGCCTGTAAAGATGTGACTGAGCAATTTAAGAAAAACTCAGAAAATGTAGAGTGTTTGCTTGAAGTGATGACTGCATTACGAGCCAGTGAACGTTTATCTGACCATGCGTTAAATATTATGGAAAGCATTATTTATCTGGTTCAAGGTAAGGACGTTCGTAATATGGATCAAGAGCGGTTAACAAAATTTTTAGAAAAAATGTAAAAGGCGTTTAAAATGTCTGGTGAGACCATTCTAATTGTAGAAGATGAAGCGGCGATTCGTGATATGTTGAGTTTTACGTTATCAACGGCGGATTATAATGTGATTGAAGCTCACAATGCCGAACAGGCATGGCAATTACTGAGTGAAAATACGCCGGATTGTCTTTTAGTTGACTGGATGTTACCAGGTTTATCAGGTATAAGCCTGATTGAGCGTATTCGAAAACAAGAAACGTTTGCTTCGTTGCCTATAGTCATGTTAACGGCAAGGGGGGAAGAAAATGATCAGGTGCAAGGGTTTGAAGCAGGTGCAGATGATTATGTGATTAAGCCATTTTCACCACGCGCGCTTGTTGCACGTCTAAAAGCCCTTTTGAGGCGAGAGTACTCTGACACCTCGGCATCCGACTCATTGGAGCAAGGGGATCTTAAACTTAACTTGTCAAGTTATCGTTTTTCGGTAGGGGGGCAGGAAGTTAAATTGGGACCTACGGAATTTAAATTGATGCAGTTTTTTATGAGTCGTCCAAATCGGGTCTTTACCCGTTTGCAACTATTAGATCATGTCTGGGGTGAACAGGTCGTGGTTGAAGATCGAACCGTGGATGTGCATATTCGTCGTTTACGTAAAATATTGGAATCTGTTCAACGTGCAGAGGTTATTCAAACGGTAAGAGGCGCAGGGTATCGTTTTTCTGTGGAATGATAGATCAGGTTTGCTTTACTGTATTACAGGCTTACTTTTTTTCGCATTGGCATCGTACAAAGCTTTTTTTTAAATAAAAGGTGAACCAAGTGGCGAACCAACGCTCCCAGCAATTTTCTAATGCCATCTCTCGTGAACTGACCTGGATTGCATTTTCTTTTTTTGGTTTTCTTGTTCTTGCTTGGCTTTCAGGAGCTTGGCTGGAAGTGTTGTTAAGCTATCTTTTTTTTTATATTGGTCGCCAACTGCTCAATGTCTATTGGTTTGAACGCTGGATTCGGGGTGTGCCGAATGCAGTGGCTCCAACATCGGGTTTTTGGAAAGAGTTATGCACCTTGCTTTCCCATAAACAGCGTGCGCTTGAAAAGCGTGTGGATCTTCAAAATGATAAGTCAGAACAGTTTCATGCAGCCGCGATGGCCCTGCCTATTGCCGCCATCTCTTTAACCAAGCACCATAAAATAGAGTGGTTTAATGATGCGGCACAGGCTTTGTTATCCATTAAGGCAAGTGATACAGGGCGTAAGCTTGAAACTTTGGTGCGACAGCCTGAATTTATTCAATACCTAAAGCAGGAAGCGTTTGAAAAGCCGTTAATTTTAGACTCTTTTATGGGGCAGCCTAGAGCTTATCGGTGTGAAATGTTTGATTATTATCATGGGCATCGATTGCTGTTACTCGAAGATGTGCATGAGTTGTATCATTTGGCCCAAATTCGAAAAGACTTTGTGGCCAATGCATCTCATGAATTAAGAACCCCTTTAACCGTAGTGAATGGTTACCTTGAAATGATGATTGACATGCCCAGTCAAGTACCGGCGTTTTGGGTCAAACCACTGGATCAAATGCATCACCAATCCTTGAGAATGCAGGCGATTATTGAGGATTTATTGGCGCTTTCACGTATTGAGTCTGATACCCTAATGAACAAAGTAAAAGACGTTAAGGTGGATGAGATTTTAAAGAATATTGAAATTGATATTCGCTACCTCTATGACGATGACTATGAGATTGACTTTGAGGTTGAAAAGGATTTGTCTATAAAAGGGGTAGAGGAGCCTCTTAAAAGTGTGTTTACCAATTTAATTTCCAATGCTTTTCGTTATACCCTAAAAGGTGGACGAGTGACCGTGCGTTGGTATTCAGATATTTCGGGCGCGCATTTTGAAGTGGAAGACAGTGGTATTGGCATTGCCAGTGAGCATTTAACACGTTTAACAGAGCGTTTTTATCGAGTAGACACGGCCAGGTCACGTGAAAATGGTGGTACAGGCTTGGGGTTAGCGATTGTTAAACATGTTTTGGAAAGGCATGATTCAGAACTGAGAATCCAAAGTCAAATTGGCAAAGGCTCTGTCTTTGGCTGTGATTTTACCCGTGATAACTTTATGTGAGTAAAGAATGTCATAAAGATGTCATATAGGTGTCAACTTAGTGTTATGAAGGCTTGTTAGAATAGGTCGTGTTAGAAAAATTGATAGTTGAGAATTTTTGCGCCAATATTGTGCATTGTGCAAAAATCTTTTTCTGCTCAAATGCTTACACTGGATTTGTGTTTCTATGTTGTAAGGGTTCGGGTACTGTAATGACCTTGAGTGATTGCAGCATTTACCGTTTAAAAATTGATTTGGAGAATTAAGAATGAAACATTCTAAACGTGTTATGGCGCTTGGATTTGCTGTGGTCACTATGATGGCATCAGCGGCCTCTAATGCAAGTGAATCTGAGCTTGAAACGTATCAAAAAGTATCAGGGGTTTCTGGAAATTTATCGTCTATTGGTTCCGATACCTTAGCGAATCTAATGACATTATGGGCAGAAGAGTTTAAGCGAGTGTACCCTAATGTGAATATTCAAATTCAAGCGGCAGGGTCATCAACGGCTCCTCCAGCCTTAACAGAAGGCACATCAAGCATTGGGCCCATGAGCCGTAAAATGAAATCAAAAGAAATTGCCATGTTTGAAAAAAAGCATGGTTATAAGCCAACTGCGATTGGGGTTGCCATTGATGCCCTGGCGGTTTATGTAAATAAAGATAATCCCATTACAGGGTTAACGATTCCAGAAGTTGATGCGATTTTTTCATCCACACGCAAGTGCGGCCTAAAAAATGACATTGCGACCTGGAAAGATCTTGGGATAACGGGTAGTTTGGCCAATAAAAATATTCAAATGTATGGCCGTAATTCGGTTTCTGGAACCTATGGCTTCTTTAAAAAGAAAGCGCTTTGTAAAGGCGACTTTAAGTCTGGAGTGAATGAACAACCGGGTTCTGCTTCTGTTGTTCAGTCGGTTTCAGCGTCGTTAAATGGAATTGGGTATTCAGGAATTGGATATCAAACAGCAGGGGTTAAGATGGTTCCAGTGGCAAAAAAGTCAGGAAAGAAATACGTTTTACCCAACCATGAAAATGCCATTAATGGAAGTTACCCTCTTGCACGTATTTTATATGTGTACATCAATAAAGCGCCTAATAAGCCTTTAGAACCGGTTGTAAAAGAGTTTTTGACGTTGGTTTTATCTAAACAGGGTCAATCTGGTGTAGCCAAAGATGGATACATTCCATTGCCTCCCAAGATTGCTGATCGATATTTAAAATTACTGAATTAAGCTGTTATTGTACTTTTCTTAAGCTAAAAAGCCCCATAAAACTGGGGCTTTTTAGCTTCTGTTAGGCGTTATGTCAGGAAGAGTGTTTTATTTGTGATGGTAGCATGAAAAGGTGTTTATTCTAATGGTTTATGGCAGAACCACCAGTCGTAGTGCTCATAGCGTTTGGTATTTTTTTGTGCTTCTTTTTCGCTTGAAGCTGGCGGGACGATGACTCGATCTCCAATTAATTCATTATTTGGCCAACCAGCAGGCATGGCGCCTTGTTGGTCTGAAGTTTGTAAAGCTTGAACTGAACGTATGATTTCATCAATGTTTCTACCAATTTCTTGCGGGTAGTACATAATGAGTCGTACTTTGGATTTTGGGTCAAGAATAAAGACGGCACGAACGGTATTTGTCCCTTTATCAGGGTGTAGCATACCGAGTTGAGAGGCGATGGCATCATTGGCGGCAATGATTGGAAATTCAATTTCAATATCAAGTTCAGATTTTATCCACTGAACCCATTTGATATGGGAAAACACTTGGTCAATCGACATGCCCACAAGCTGGCAATTAAGTGCTTTAAACTCCTGGTAGCGTTTTTGAAAGGCAACAAACTCTGTGGTACAAACGGGGGTAAAGTCAGCAGGGTGACTGAATAATACACACCATTTTCCTTGAGTTTCTTTAGGAAATTGCATGGTTCCATGAGTTGTTTGGACGTTTAAATCTGGAAAAGTATCACCAAGTAATGGTATGTTGAAGGCTGTTTCATTCATTTTTTTATCCTCTTCATTTTTAAGAAAAGCAGTAGATATTAGGCTATTTTTTTACCATCCTCTATTAACAATAGGTTTTGTGGAATTACAATAGATCTTGATTTGTTTCATGAATAGGTTGCGATCATTATTGGTTATTTCAATAAGTGTTTTCTAATGTTTATTATCCATGTTTAAATGGAGTAAAAGTATGAATGGATTGTGACGATATTTGGTGAATAGATTTTATGTTTGACTGCTCTTATTTGGAGGAGTGTTTATAGAGTTTTGAAGTCGTTGTTTAGAGCTTTCCAGGGAAAGATAAAATTTTCCCCCCTTGTTTGGTTTACATTTTTAAATCCCAACGGTTGTGAACCCAAAGGTATTGAGCCGGGTTGTTGCGTATTTCCGTTTCATAAAGTTGGTGCAGTCTTTGGGTATCCGCAATGTCGTCGCCAGAAGGAAAATTTTCCAGGGGGGGGAGAAATTCGACTTGGTATTGAAAGTGGTTTAAACGGCGGGTAAAGGTGGGCACAACGGCGCATTGGGTGAGTTTGGCAATTTTTGAGGTGGCGGGGTTGCTTTTGGTGTCGTGATTAAAAAAAGGCACAACCACGTGGCCTTTGGCGCGGTAGCGTTGGTCGGGCAGAAACGTCATGCTTTCGCCTGCTTTGAGTACTTTGAGCATTTTTCGGGTATTGGCATTGGAGACGGGTTCCACTTGTGTGCCATCGCTAAACTGGATGGATCGTCCTTTGGCGATGAGGTAGTCCATGAGAGGGTTGTCATGCGGACGATAGACCGCGTGGTAGTAGGTTAAAAAAGAGACAAACAACCCGGTCACTTCCAGCGTAGTGAAGTGGGGGGCTAAAATCAGCACACCGTGGCCTTTTTCTTGTGCCGCTTTTAGATGTTCTTCGCCAATAAAGGTAACCATTTGACGCTCTTTCGCGTGGGCATGATTTTTTTTGTGATCGCCCCACCAGACAATGCCCATTTCAATGAGGCTTAATCCCAGTGATTCAAAGTGTTTATGTGCAATTTCTTGCTGTTCCGCCGTGCTTTTTTCTGGAAAACAGAGTTGAATATTGGCTTGAACCAATCGACGGCGCTTAGAGGAGAGCTTGGCCATGAGTCGCCCCAAGGCTTTTCCAATGGGTTCTTTCCAGCGCAGAGGCAAGAGACTTAACAGTCTCAATAATCCAAATCCCAGCCAAATCCCCCAGTAGTTTGGTCGTAAAAAATGCATTTGAAAGTGTGGTGGAGATTTAGGAGGGGGGGAAATTTTTTTGTTGGTTTTGGATGCCTTAGCCATCAATGTCCTCCCCTTTTTGATAGAGCTTGGCGTACTCTCCCTGTTGTTTGAGTAGCTCGGTATGTGACCCTTGTTCCACTAAGTTTCCGTGGTCAAGTACCACAATATTATCGGCGTTTTCGATGGTGCTTAAACGGTGTGCAATGAGGATGACGGTGCGATTTTGCTTGAGGGTTTCCATCGCTTGCTGAATCATCTGCTCACTCTGGTTATCAAGGGCAGAGGTGGCCTCATCCATGATTAAAATGGGGGCATTTTTAAGAAAGGCACGGGCAATGGCGATGCGTTGACGTTGTCCGCCAGACAGCAGGTTACCATTTTCACCAATATTGGTGTCCAGTTTCATGGGCAGTTGTTCAATAAATTCCCAAGCGTGTGCATCCTTGGCTGCTTGAATGATGTTTTCGGTGGAAACATCTGGTCGGCCATAAGCAATGTTAGCGGCAATGGTGTCTTCAAATAAAATGACTTTTTGACTGACCAGCGCAATTTGTTCACGTAAGAAATGTCGATCAAGGGTGAGAATATCGGTGTTATCAAGCAATATCTTGCCTGAGCAGGGGTCATAAAATCGGGTAATTAAGTTGACGAGGGTCGATTTACCACTGCCAGACTGCCCAACCAAAGCGGTGGTTTTGCCTGCGGGAATGGTGAGATTGATATTGTTTAAAGCTCGTTTGTTGCTGTTTGGGTATTGAAACTGGAGGTTGTGAAACTGCAATTCTCCTTTTAAGTTTTTGAGTCTTAGGTTACCACTATTGGTTTCATTTGGCTGGTCAAGCAGGTCAAAAATGCTTTCAGCGGCAGCCATTCCTTTTTGTATGACTTCGTTAATGCTGGTTAGGCGGCGCAGGGGTTCAAACGTGAGTGCCATGGCGGTAATGTAAGCAAGCAACTCACCCGGTGTAAATAAATCTTGTGCCGACATTTGCATGGCAATATAAACAACGCCAGACAATGCGATGGCCGCTAACACTTGTACCAGTGGCACACTGAGAGCGGATACTTTGGTGACTTGCATGGCGTTATTGAGCAGGTCGGTGGCGGTGTCTTTAAAGCGTTTTTGCTCGTAGCCCTCTGCACCGTAAACTTTAATGTCTTGGTGTGCAGTTAATCCTTCCTCTAATTGATGTGTCAGTTGGCCCATGTTTTGTTGCATGGATTTGCTGGAGTGACGCATTAATTTACTGGTTTTATCAATGATAAACGCGACAATGGGGCCTACAACGAGCATGAGTAGCGTGAGTTGCCAAGAGATATAGAGTAAGTAGGCCACGAGCGCCATAATGGTTAAAGTGTCTCGAATGATTACAACCCAGGCGGTGGAGAGCGCATTACTGGCTTGTGGGACATCATAGGTGATTTTGGACATCAGTTTACCTGTGCCATACGCTTGAAAAACGGAGTAAGGCAAGTATTGCATTTTTTGATACATATCGGCTCGAATGGCTAAAATCGCTTTTTGAGCAATCCATTGGCTAAAGACTTTACTAAAATATTCTGCAATGCCTTTAATAATAAAGACCCCTGCTAGCAAGAGTGGCATGGTAACGAAGGAGTCTGGATTTTTAGCGATTAAGCTTTCATCGACTAAGTTTTTAAGCACCATCGCAATCGCAGGCTCCATCGCAGCAATCACCAATAAGGCGACGAGTGTGACGGCAATCAGGGCTTTAAAAGGCACGATATAACGTAATAAGCGACGGTATAAGGCGAGTGTTTTACGGTCAAACATAGATTATTCTCTTCGTAAAATTTTATTGACAACAATATTGGCCCAGC
>WFPP01000018.1 GCA_015487495.1 Thiomicrorhabdus sp. | reverse complement strand
TCGTGATGCGTCCAGTGAACCACGCCCCCTTTTTCGTTCCACTCGTATTCGCCATAAAATTCAACCGTATCGCCTCTTCTGATATTCGGAATTCTCGATGCCAAATCAATATTGTGTGCAATCAAAATAGTTTGACCAGAGGCCAAACGTAAAATAAATTTTTGGTGCCGACTGCCTTTATTATCATCGGGCAATACTCGACTAACCCGCCCTATTCCCTTAACCTGAACATCACTTAGTTGGTTTTGATAAGCATGGCTAATCGCTTGAGATGAATTCTGTTTTGCATAGGCCGAAATAATATCCGGATTTTGTTGAAAAAATCCAACAGAAGCAACGCTTAATGCCAATACGATTAATATTTTTTTCATTTATTTTATCCTCAGTTTAAGTTTAAGGGTACCTCTATTAATTCCCTGCTCTTACCCTCAAACAGGTATTTTTTGAACATTTAATAACCCATCCAAACGCCCATCTGAATACAGTCGGTAACCGGTAATATTAGAGCGCATCACCGAATATTGATCTTCATACCAAAGAGGCATAATGGCTAGTGTTTCTTGTAAACGGTGTTGCAGTTGTTGGTAGAGCTTGGCTTGTGCTTCGAGCGAGGAGGTTTTTCCTGCGGTGCGAATCAGTTGATCGGATTTTTTATCTCGGTAGCGTCCCCGATTTGCGCCATTAGGTGGAATGGCTTCGGAGTCGAATACGTATTGAAATATATCGGGGCTTTTAATGCCCACCCACGCTAAGCTATACAGTTGAAAACGACCTTGTTTGATGTCATTGTAAAACGTCCCCCAGTCGTAACTTTGAATATTGAGATGAATGCCTATTTTTTTCAGTTGCGACTGATAAATGGTGGCTAAACGGATGCGGGTTGGATCATTGGATGTTTTATAACTTAACTCGATAACCTTTTGATTTTGAGTATCTTTTTTAACCAGCTCTGGTGGAATAATCACGTTCTCTAACAAGGCTTTTGCTTTAGCCGGATTAAACTCATAAGGGGGAATGTCTGCCGCACCACTCCAGTGCTCTGGCACAAGCAACCCTTCAGCCAGGCGTGCATGGCCATGAAACATGGCATTCACGATGGCCTGGCGATCAATACCATGTGCAATGGCCTGGCGTAAAGCCAATTGTGCCAAAAGAGGGTCTTCAAAATTAAAACCAATGTAACCAAAGTTGGTGCCTTCAAACCACTCTACTTTAAAATTAGGTTGCTGTTCGCAATACTGTACCAGTTCGGGCGATAGGTCATTTTGAATGATGTCCAGCTCACCTTTTTTGAGTTTTAATACACGAACCGTGGCATCTTTTACAGGAATAAATTCAAGCAGAACGTGATCCAGGTTGCGTTCTAACACCAGCTTTTGCTCACTTAACGAAACAAACCTGCACCCACCACTGCCAACCGGTTGCTCATGAAAGGCATGTTGTTGCTCAATTAAAGAGTTGGGTAAAATGCCAATCACCAAACGCCCCACAAATAGCGCATCTTCTGCTGAAAGTATAAAGTCCACCTGTTTCTCATTAATGGCTTTAACGGTTTTAATGCCTTTTAAAGAACCACGATG
Source organism: Thiomicrorhabdus sp. (assembly GCA_015487495.1). Classification (GTDB taxonomy): domain Bacteria; phylum Pseudomonadota; class Gammaproteobacteria; order Thiomicrospirales; family Thiomicrospiraceae; genus Thiomicrorhabdus. The sequence continues at coordinate 9,110 of WFPP01000018.1, read as the reverse complement.
TGCCGAACCAAAATCAGGGTCTAGTAAACTCTGATAGGTAGCAACCACATCGTACGCGGTCATGGGCAAGCCATTGTGAAAGTTGGGTTGTTCTATTAAAGTAAAACGGTAGTGAGTGGGCGATAACACTTGCCAGCTTGCCAAGTCGGGAATGGGCAAAAAGTGTTCATCAAAATCAATGAGTTGGCGGTAAATCAAGCGGTTCACTCGACTAGAAAGTGCATCGGTTGCCTTACGTGGATCCAGCATTCTGGGGCGTGACGTAATGCCCACACGAATACGATTATCCTCCGTAGGCTGAGTGCATCCCGTTAACCCCAATAAACTGATACTCGATAACCCCGTTGTCATCGCTTTTACGCTAGTGCTAAAAAATTGACGGCGTTTCACTGGCTTCAAGGAGAGATCGCTTTATTTACCACAACCACTTCCGACTCTTGTAACAGTTGATCAAAAGCAACCAAATCGTCCATGGTTAAATCCCCTAAAATGGCTTCTAACCGTAACTGGTTTAATACTTGATTGTGCATGGCTTCAATTAAATTTTTACGTGCCACGGTTTGGTTCGCACGCGCAGACAGAACATCCAATAAGCTCATTAAACCAACGTGATACCCCTCTTCGGCCGCTTCTAAAAAGGCATCATTTGATTTAACGGCTTCTTGCAGAGCGACCACTAAGGAATGACCACTCTCTAAGTTTCGTGCTTGAATACGTGCTTGCAATCGCGCTTCTTCTCGGCTGTTACGCAGTTGTTCCTTGGTGGCATTAAGTTGGTAACGTGCCGCACTCACTTTAGAAGAGGTTCCCCCTCCCGAATACAAGGGCAGTGACACGCTTACACCAACCGAGGTTTGTTGTGAATCTCTAAAAAAAATCCCCCCTTCATCATCGGTATAAGTGGTATCCGAGAGCTTAGCCTGAAAATGAATGGCAGGCCAGTAGCCGCCTTTTTGTAAATCCACTTCTAATTCAGCGGTTTCCAATTGGGATTGAGTTGTTTTAACCACCAAACTTTCGTTCTCTGCTTTTTGTTCAAGCTCAGACAACGCCAGTGGCATTTTGGGCAATTTAGCTTGCATCGAGAAAGACTTTAACTGCGTAACTGGCTTGCCGGTCAACTTCATTAACTCTTCAAACCGAATATCCAAGGCATTTTCGGCGTTAATTCGTTCCGAACGGGACAAGTCGTAACTGGATTTGGCTTGCAATACATCCACCCGACTGGCAAGCCCGACTTCGGCTGAGGCTTCTGCACGCTCAAGTTGCGATAAATCGGCACGCTCTTTGGCTTTGAATAACTCCAGCGTTTTTTGTGCCAACAGGGCATTAAAGTAGCTTTCTGCCACTCTTAAAACCAAATCTTGTTCCGCTGTTTTCAACTGAAAATCCGACGTTTTCAAACTGTGTTTGACCTGTTCAAACCCTGCCCACGCTTCGTGTTTGTAAATGGATTGGTTTAGCGTTAAGGCGATGTTTCGTGTAGTGACATCACTGGCATCATTGTCACTGTCGGTCACAAAATAGCTGGCATCTGCTTGAATACTTGGCATCAACACCGCTTTGGCCGTATTGTAATTTTGCTGTTCCGATTCATGTTGCGCTCGTGCTTGTGCCAGAGGGGCATCTTGCAATACCGCCATTTGGTACACATCCACCAATCCAACAACTTGACTACTGCTGGCAAACGTAAGGGGGGGCATTGAAGCGGCTAACAACAGCGCATATAATTTTTTCCCCCCCCTCCTGTTCTGCCACCAAAAGGCAAAAACATGATTTTTGTTGTTACGTGACTGTTTATCTTTTATATTCATAAGTGTTACCGTTTTAACTTACACCTTCTTTTTCTGCCAAACACCATGCCTTAAAGGGATGTACTCCCAAACTGACATTGTAATAGCGCGAAACATTCGTCACTTCTGTGCCTGCCCAACTGGGCATTTCAATCTGCTCTTGTTCGGAGGCCAGTTCAACTTCGGCCACCGTTAGCCCTAAATTGTCGCCTAAAAACTCGTCAATTTCCCAAGTGTGTTGCCCTACCTTTACCAAATAACGGTATTTTTCAATCACGGGGCCTACAGCTAAGGTGGCGAGAATTTTTTGTCCCTCTTCCAGTGGAATATCATACTCATACTCATCACGACTTAAACCAATTTCGAGACTTTTAATATTCATATTGGCTCTACTGTCCTCAATACGAACCCGAATGGAGCTTTTTGCCCCTTCCTCAAAAATACTGTTTAAGTAGCCTTGGGCAAAGTGGGTTTTTTGATAAGCCAAGGCTTTCCAATCGTCGTTTTTAACTAAAAACTTTCGTTCGATTTCTCTGGCCATCAGACTATCCGTATACACCCGTTGAGAGATAGCGATCACCTCGGTCACAAATAATGGTCACCACCACAGCGTTTTCAACTTCGCTTGCAATTTGCAATGCCACCGCGACCGCTCCGCCAGATGACACGCCGCCAAAAATGCCTTCTTGCTTGGCCAATTCTCGCATGGTCTCTTCGGCCGTAATTTGCGCCATATCAATGGTACGATCCACACGGGTGTCTTGATAAATTTTAGGCAAGTACTCCGTTGGCCAACGACGAATCCCAGGAATGGCCGCGCCCTCTTCAGGTTGCACGCCAATGATTTGAATGTCTGGATTTTGTTCTTTTAAAAACATAGAGACGCCCATAATAGTGCCCGTTGTGCCCATCGCACTAACAAAATGGGTAATTTTTCCTTCGGTATCGCGCCAAATTTCAGGTGCGGTGGTTTGATAGTGTGCTAACGGGTTATCAGGATTGGCAAACTGATCTAATAAAATCCCCTCCCCCTGACGAACCATCTTATCGGCCAAATCACGAGCACCCTCCATGCCCTGCTCTTTGGTAACGGTAATCAGCTCGGCACCGTAAGCGGCCATGGAAGCTTTACGCTCCATGCTCATGTTTTCTGGCATCACCAACTTTATTTTATAGCCCATCATGGCGGCCGCCATGGCCAGTGCAATACCGGTATTGCCACTGGTGGCTTCAATTAAGGTGTCACCTGGGCTAATCTCACCACGTAACTCGGCTTGTTTAATCATATTTAATGCAGGACGATCTTTAACAGAACCCGCAGGATTATTGCCCTCTAACTTAACCAGCACCACACTGTTTGTCTTTGGGTTTACCATACGTTGCAGTTTTACCAGTGGCGTATTGCCCACAAAGTCCATTAATGTTTTGAATTGCATATTTTGTCCTTGCTTGTTTACTTTTTTTTAAAGCTGGTTACCAAAGCGGATTACCAAATCAACCCTAACGCAATCAGAGCAGGCGTTAGGATATTTATTATGACATTCATTGCTAATGCTGGTCGTAATTTATCTCTATTTTCATTCCATTCAAACAGCATTTTTAACATAGGTATCGCCAATAATCCGCCGATAAAGGCCAGCCAGACCAAATTAGGTAAATTAAAAACGAGCATGGCGAATAAGAGCGTTAAATACGCCAGCACGATAAAAAGAGCGAACAGTTGAAAGCCGCTTTTAACACCGTATTGCATTAAAAAGTTAAACCGCCCTACCTGTTGATCGGCTTTTAAGTCTGGCACTTGGTTTAATAACAATAAGTTATTCACCAAAAAGAAAGGCACCAACGATAAGAGCAAAGCCAGCCAAGAAAACTGTCCCGTCCAAACAAAATAGACCCCCAGCACCATCAATGGACCAAACGCAACACCGGGCGCAATTAAACAAACCCAAGGCAAACGGGTGATTTTAGAGGTGTAAGTAAGAATTAATAACACGCCAAGAAAACCTAAGGGTAAAATTTCCCACCCCTTTAATATCACAAAATAACCGCCCAATAAAACCAACAATACCAGAATAATTTTAACGGCATTCAACACATAGGGCGCGGCCTTTGGGTTATTAGGCAGTGCGCCACTGCCACCACTAAAAGGCGTTTTATCGGTGATGGCATCCAGCCCAGATTGAAAGTCTTGATACTCATTTAACATGTTCACGGCGGCATGAGACAAAACCGCCCCTAAAGTAATCAGCACAAATAACCCAGTTGACCATTGCGCACCTTGATAGATCGCAATGGCCGTGCCCAATAAAACAATCGACAAACTGAGCAATAAAAAGGGAGGACGACTGGTTAATAATAGCGTTTTAATCATCCGTTTTCCGCCACTTGAGCATAGCCATCCAGCCGCTTAAACCACCCTTTTAGCCAGCGCGTTTCATTGCGCTCTTTAGGGGCTAAATTGGCACGCTGTTGCAGTTGTTGTTTGGCGGAGGCAACAAACGCCTGCAAGCGTTGTGCATCCGAAACTTGGGGGTCAAAAATGGCTTGAGGCATCCCCTCCAATACCGAAATCAACCCCCAAGACTTTCCTTGATATTGTTCTTTTGAATTATTCCCTAACCCTTTGAAATTAAAGTAATCTATAACTGAAAACAACCCTTGTTTAAACGCCATCATTGCCTGCAATCGCTGATTTAACACGCTCTGTTTTTCCGTTGGCAAATTGGCCGTCTCTTTTAACCAACGTTGTTGAAACCCCAGCACCACAAACTGCGCCTGTTGCGCTTGCGTGGCCTCTAACCAGTTCCGCAACTGTTGCATCTCAGTAGACGATTGTGCCTCGTCAAATTGCGCTTTCGTTTGCCACGGCGCATCAAATGCGCTCTTTACACTGCCCTTTGCATTGCCCCTTACATTCATACGTTGTTGCAACCATAAACGCTCTAGCCAGCTAGGAGGGGGGGATTTTTTTGAAACGAATTCAAACATCGCAGGAAAGGTTTCTTGATAAGGGGGGGGAGAAATTTTTGGAAACCAAATAAAATGGGCTATGCCAAACGAAGGAAACGCCTCGCCCTTGCCCCAATGCGTTAAATATTTAGGATTGGAAGCCGCTTCATTTTGATAAATTTTAGCGCCTATCCACTCATAGTCTGATATTTTCAAGACACTTAACGCAGAAAGTTCGGTTGAAAAAGAACGCTCCGCCTTAGCCCACCCAGACAATAACAATATCAGTAGAAAAACATTCAATTTCAAAAAGATAAGCTGGGAAATTAACTTCATTTATTACAACATTTAACCTCAGTAAATTCGCCTCTAAATAGAGTCGAAAAAAGCTTAATTTAACCAGTTAAAAAATAAAGATGTTAAATCAAGGCTCAACCACTTCAATCTGTTTTTCTTTTTGTTCTTCAAGTTTTGTTTTGATTTTCATTGCCGAAGAAAAAGGCAACGTTTGACTGATCATCACAAATCCAAAAATAATTAAGAATAAACCCATGGATAAAGAGAGTATTACAACTAAGATATTACCTATAGTAACAGCATATAATATTGTCCAAATCAAAAGAATAATGCCAAGAATTACTAATACCCAACCATAACCAGTAGCTAACCAATTTGCATATTTATCAGACGACGTTAATTTTACTTTTAATGACAGGTCGCCCTTTTCACACCTTAAAAAGCTTAAATACCTTAAGGCTCTTCTATAATGTGTAAAACTCAATTTTCCTTTGGCATCATTATAAGCTTTAAGAATGGCTTCTCTCAGCTCTTTTTCTACACTAATTCCTGTACTTAAATAAAAGTGCTCATTAATAAGTTCATTTTTTAAATGTTCTTTTGTAAGTCCTTCCGTAAGCTCATCAATATACTTACACTCCAAAGCATTAGAAATATTAATCACTTTTGATTTTCTACGCTTCTCAATAAAATCAACTATAGATTTTGCTTTGAAAAGCACTAAAGCTGGAATAAATAGTATTACTCCAATGGCAAGTAGAACAGGATCGCTTACAGATAAACTTATTAACTCGTTCTTGTTTATAGCTACACTAAAATATAAATCATTTTCTTCCATCTCATTACCCTTTGAAAAACTCACCTGTTTTTATAAGTATTAAATCTTATCATCGTCAACCAGTTTTTCAAACTTTTGAAACAAGGTTTCTTTATCCTCTTCGCGCTCAGGGTCGGTAATAATGCAGTCCAATGGACAGACACTGATGCAAGTGGGTTCGTCATAAAACCCCACGCATTCGGTGCATAAATCGGGATTAATTTCGTAAATTTTATCCCCCATCGTAATGGCTTTATTGGGGCATTCTGGCTCACACATATCGCAATTAATACAGCCTTTAATGATTTTTAAGGCCATGCAAACTTACCCTTTCGCCTGAGCAGTGGTTCGGTTTTTTGCGTCTTTGGCATCTTGCTTTTCTTTGATTTTACGTGCGGCAGAGTCGCGAGTGACATCACCACCCCATGCTTCATTACGCATGATTAAAGCAAATTTAAGCACCGATTCCGATAAATCCTTAAATGGATTGGGAATACGCACAATCCAACCCGAACCCAGCGCACAGTCCACGGGTTCATCATGCTGGGTTCGCATGGCCGACAGCACCAAGCTGACATTACCTTCTGGCGTCATAATCTCTAAGGAATCGCCTAAACAAAATTTGTTTTTAACATCAATTTCCAAATAGCGCTCTCCGTCTTGCTCACCAACGGCGACCACCTCGCCCACAAAACGCTGACGTTCGGACTTAGACACGCCGTACTCGTAGTTTTGGTATTCCGAATGTACGTGACGACGCAAAAAGCCTTCGGTGTAGCCACGGCTGGCCAAACTTTCTAAATCGAGTAATAAATTTGGGTCAAACGGCTTACCCGCCAGCGCATCATCAATGGCTTTACGATAGACTTGTGCAGTACGTGCCACATAAAAGTGCGACTTGGTACGTCCTTCAATTTTTAAAGAGTGTACGCCCATTGCAACCATTTCAGGAATCAATTCCACGGCGCGTAAATCTTTGGAGTTCATAATATAAGTGCCGTGTTCGTCTTCAAACGCGGGCATCAATTCACCTGGGCGACCTTGCTCTTCCAGCAACATCATACGTTCGGTGGGCTTCCCCTCTCCCAATGTTGGTTTTGGGGCAGCAACGGTAACAGGCATTTCTAACGCGGAGGTTTCAGTTGATTGTGTTAAATCAGTGATATTCACTTCATGTTTTGATACTCCAACGGCATCGCCCGTAACATCCTCTTTGGCCTCATAGGTATTGTAGTTCCAACGACATGCATTGGTGCACGTGCCTTGGTTGGCATCGCGTTTATTAATGTAGCCCGACAGCAGGCAACGCCCTGAATACGCAATGCACAGTGCACCATGCACAAAGACTTCCAGTTCCATTTCGGGGACTTTTTCACGAATTTCACGAATCTCTTGCATTGACAATTCACGCGATAATACCACGCGCCTTACGCCATTTTGATACCAAAACTTAACCGTCGCCCAGTTGACCGCATTGGATTGCACCGACAGATGAATCTCTTGTTCGGGGTATTTTTCATGCACCATCGCAATCAAGCCCGGATCGGACATAATCAACGCATCGGGCTTCATGGCAATAATTGGCGCAATGTCTTTCATGTAGGTGTTCACCTTAGAATTATGCGCGGCAATATTGCTCACCACATAAAACTTCTTTCCCAGTTCGTGGGCGCGGTTAATGCCTTTGGCTAAATTTTCTTCATCAAACTCATTATTACGCACCCGCAAACTGTAACGCGGCTGCCCTGCGTAAACCGCATCCGCACCATACGCAAAGGCGTATTCCATGTTCTTAAGCGTGCCTGCGGGGGATAAAAGTTCCGATGTAACGGAAGAAGGATTGTCTGCTTTCAAGGCAAATCTCCTAAAATTATTTGATGAAAAAGTAGTGGTGAGACCTACCCAACCCTCCCCTTGTCAGGGGGGGGTAATACACAATGTTATTTGCCCCTCCCCCTGACAAGGGGGAGGTTGGGAGGGGGTATTTTACAATAGATGAGATAATTTTTCTTGCCATAACAACCGCTTAGTTTCAAAGGACATCGCGGCATAAGCGGGACTGGTGGAGGGTAAACAGACAAACTGTAACTCTTGAGGTAAACATTGATGCTTAATCACCTCTTTTTGAAACAATTTTTCGGCGGCTTTGCCATTAAACGCCACGGTTTTTAATGCTGGAAACTGGTTAAAAACGGTTTCAAAATCATTGGCTATCGGTTGCTGAATCGCGGAATCCAAACTGCCCTCTCGCTGACACCCCTGCAAAACATCCCACAAAAAAATCCCTTTTTGCTGACACAACAAGGTTTTTTCGGCTGTTGTGGTCAATGAGCACTCAAACATCTCCGATAAAATTTTCCAAAACGCATTACGCGGGTGAGCATAATAAAAATCCTCATGCAACGACACCACACTGGGCATCGTACCTAAAATAAGCACCTTAGGATTGAGAGGAATAATGGGCTGAAAACCAGTGCAGTAGGACATGAATAAACTCAGAGCATTTTATTTAGAGATGTTAAATAATATATAAAAGGGGGGGAAAGATTTTTTTTTAAACCTGAACTTCTACACCTGAACCAAACCAAACAAAGTATCGGCATTCAGCTCAAGGCGTTGATGGGTAATCATAGAATCAATCTCGGCTAAATGCGCTTGTTTAAATTGATTTAACTGTTCTAGGGTAAGCTGATCCAACAATCCTTTATAGCCTGCGTTATTCAGCAAGTCCCACCACTCTGATAAGGTGATGTCATAGCGAATAAAATCGTGTTTAATGTCGATTTTTTGAGGTTGACTTAATTCAGCCAACGCTTCCATTTGTGAAACGGTTTTAAGGCGCTCCATCATCAACCTTGGGGCTTTGATCTGGTAATCTTTTTCTAGACGTTGCAAACACATCTCGGCATAAGGTGTAAACGCTTCTTGCGTAAAAGAAGAAAAAGCAAACACCCCGCCCCGTTTTATTTTTTTGCATATAGCCTGATACGTCGCTTCCATTTCGGGGTAAAAAAACAGAGCATACCCACAGGTAATGGCATCAAAATAGTCATTATCATAAGGCAAGTTTTCGGCATCACATTGATGAAACTCAATATTTTTACCCCCCCTTGTATGTTTACATCTAGTGAAAGAAAACCAAACAGTCATTAGTTTTTTTTATTGGCTTGCTTTATTCTAAGAATAGAATTTTGGGAAGATCGTCCCCCCCTAAAGCCACTTTGGTGAGCTTGAAAGTAGATAGATCTCCCTCC
>WFPP01000017.1 GCA_015487495.1 Thiomicrorhabdus sp. | reverse complement strand
TCAAAAGAGCGTATGGGATAGTGATACACTTGAATCTTAGACTCTTTTCGGGCTGTAAACAACTTACCAATATGCTTGGCGCGATGGTTTCCGCCACTGAGTTTAATCAATCCATTGGGATTGACAATCACTTTGGGGCTGATTGGCACCAGTAACATAGAAATTTGATCGTCCGTTTTTTGCACCTGAGTGGTGTAACAAATGGGGTACAGTACGCGATGACTGGCCTGTGAAAAATGATAATCAGCCTGCAGTGCCGCCTCGGTTAACAACATATTACTGCGATGTACCGTGACCACGGAGTCCGAAGCCAATAAATGGGCTTTAATCCCTTGCCCAGCCGTGCCATTTTCTGGCAACCAAAACTCATCGGCATCGTTGCTGATTACCCAACGTGCGCCCATGTTATCGCGCGCGTACTCGGCCAGATCTTTCATCCATTTTGCTTGTTGATAGGTGTGCGATAGTTGATCGATAATATGCACATCATACTCTTGTGCCAAGGCCGCCAAACATTCACGTGTGCCATCCTTGGAACCATTGTCCATCACCACAAAAGCATCCACCCCCAAACGAGCATGTGTTCGAATATTAGCCTCAATAATATCCACTTCATCCCGGCATAAAATACTCATCACCAGACGATCATTTTTAGATTTAGGGGCATTCATCTGCCAAAAAAAACGACCAAAATGCATCATGAAATAAGCTCCTCAAGCTGGTGAATAACGGTAATATCCAATTTTTGGTTTAAGGCAATAAATGGTTTTTGAAATGAATCGGCTTCATCCAGTACCGCATACACGGATAAATCGGGTCTCAGCCATTTTGAGGTCAATAAGGCCGTGCCAACATCGCCAATAACCTGACAATGAGAAGCCAAGTTTGGTAAACAAAACTCAAAGGCCAATGCGGACGGGATAATTTCTACCCCCCCTTGTGACTTTAAGGCTAAAAAATCTTCTGTCGGTGATCGCGGGTGATATTTTACGCCAACTTGCTTGCCTTGTTGGCAAAGCTGACGTACCACGGCTTGTAGTCGCGATTGATAACCGGGCATCTTTTGAATATTGGCAGGGTGCGGAATTAATAGCATCACGTCCAAAGTAGTCAGGACAGCCGTATCAAACTTGAGCTCATTCGCAACCAATTGACTTAACTGCAAAATTTCAGGCGCTCGAAACCATTCCGCTTTTAAGGCGTGACACTTTTTTTTCTGTATCGGGGGCACGGCTTGTTCGGGAGCAAATAGCCAAGCCTCTTGAATCCAGTTGGATGCGCCCACAACTCGAGGCTCTTGCCACCAAAAACCATACGTTATTTTTTTTAACATGGCATTCACACTGTCTTTTAAAACAGAGGATTTTCGTCCCATATAAGAGTATAAACCATCGTCTAAATACACCCCTTGTGCAGGTGTACCGCAGGATTGCAAGTGCGCTAGTGCAAACTGAAACTCCACTCGACGATCACTTCCAACCATCACATTCTGAGGTGAAAACCTCGCCAAACCCGCCTTAATTTGAGCAAAGTTTTGACGACGTTCCGCTACTTTCTTTTTTCCTTTCTGAACCCCTGAAAAAATCTTAACCGCTTGAAAGGGGCTCTCTTTCCAAGCCAACAGTGCAAATAAATAAGGGTTATTCGCTACCTTTTTTTGATCAATTAACCACAATTCCGCCTTTTCAATACAGGGGGGGGGAATTTTTTTAGACTGTTTTTGACACTGTAATGCATAAGCACTGCTAACCAATACATTTAAAGGCGTAGACGGCATATAAAGTGAATAAGCGTCTGATGACCGTTCTTTTTGACTGTTCATGAAAGAGCCATCCACTGTTTTAGTTTTTGCTCTGCCGCTTGCCAATGCGTTTCATCTGGTGAACGCATGGCATTGCCTGGAATGGCATACTCATGCTTAAGAAAGTCAATATAACTCGCAATCGCAACCTCGTTAACGGTTAATGCATCCAAATGCGACAGCCCTTCTAATAAATCCGGTTCTGAGCAAACCGGATAGCTAATGCCTTCAATACCAAATTGTGCACCGCCTAAAACAAATACTTTCTTACGCGCCATTAAGCCCTCTAGCCCAACAGTTGAGTTGATGGTGACAATCGCACTGGCATGTTCAATTAAAACCGAGGTATCCGTCTCATTTTCAAAGCAAAGCTGTTCGGTTTGTTGCGCTTTTAAGTCGGAATACTGCTCATCACAAGCGGGGTGTTCTTTAAAAATAAAGTACAGTTTTTGACCTTGTTCCTGTTGCACTGTTTCTGCCACCGAACGACATAGTTCAAACAGCTGACGCATGTCTCTAATCCACGAAGAAAACAGATAAATATTGCTGTCCTCAACCACCTGAAATGGCACAAAAATATACGCATCTGGCAAGTGATTAGGTCTTTTGGATTGCAAGGCATAACAGGTTTCCGATGCCGTTCCACGCATCGGGCGATTCAAGTAAAATTCCACATCTCTAGGCACGGAACTGGCAAAATTAATTCCCTTAGGGTCAATGGACGACATGCCCGGCAAAGGGCCCATTTCAAAATACAGCCCCTTTTTTTGGTAATAAGGCAGTGCCAACGCCAACACCGCTTGTCGAAATTTTTTGCCATTCCACATGCCAATAAACGTCGCTGGCTCTCGTTTTAACCAACGACAGTACACCCCAAAAAACCAAATGGCTTGCACAAAAGACACGGTGGTATAGACGGGCCAAATCCACTCAGGCGCATCCTTTCCTTTTCGGCTGTAGCGCTTTCGCGTCGTTAAAATACGGGCTTGCTCCCATAATTTAGCCATCGGAAATCTTGCAAAAAGCGTTGGAAGCGAGAGGGTTTTATACCAAACGACCTGCGTGTCAAGCGAGGTATGTTCATGCAACTGTAAAAAATAGTTGCGTTGGTCACGACTGGCGGCAAATAAAGCAAATTTTGTCATATCATTGGCTCTTTTAAGCTCATTAGTGCCCCCCAAACATCATTCACACTCAGTCC
>WFPP01000016.1 GCA_015487495.1 Thiomicrorhabdus sp. | reverse complement strand
TGAGGTCGTGAATAAATTCTGAAATGAGTCCGTAGCGTTTGGTTGGGTCAGGTTGACAGGCTTTTTTGAGCACCACATCCAGCCATTCGGGCAGGTCATCTCGGTGGGTTTTTAGGGGAATGTATTTCATTTGGTTGTAGCTTTTTAGCTGAAATTTATTGGCCAGTTTTTCTTTGTAAGGCAATTTTCCGGTAAGCATTTCGTAACAAATTACGCCGAGCGAAAAGATGTCGGAGCGTTTACTGCCTCGTTCGCCCATTAGATATTCGGGGGCGGTGTAGTTGAGTGTGCCTTCAGGGTGTTGACGTTGTAAAACGGTGGCGAGTTCGGCAAGTCCTGCGGCGTGTACGGCGCCAAAGTCGATGATTTTAATGCGATCCTCTTTGGTAAGCATGACGTTATCGGGTTTTAAATCTTGGTGAATGACATCTTGACGGTGCAGAGCGCGCAACGCGCAAGAGAGTTGTTCGATGTATTCACGTACTACGCTTATTTTAGGGTTGGGGTGTGCGGTAATCCACTGTCCAATGGTTTGCCCCTTGATGTATTCGCTGGTGAAATATAAGAACTGTTTTTTGGCACGTGATTTATAGGTTTTCATTAGTCCAGGGTGCTTAAGGCGCTGACCAATCCACTCCTCGCGCACAAAGCCATCTAAATACCAGGGATCGTCACTGTAGTTAGCCGAGGGGGTTTTAAGCACCAGTTCTTTGCCATTTTCCAAGTCTTTGGCGAGATAAATTTGACTGCGTGGTGACACGCTGAGTTCTTGTAATACTTCATAACCATCCAGTTTCATGCCAGGTTGCAAATCGGGTGGGAAAGGGAGTTCAAAGAGCTTGTTGTAAACTTCTTCTTTGCTTTCATTGGGAAGGTGAACCACTTTGGCGACCAGTGCAGAAAGGTTGTCGTCAGATTGATTGGCGATGGCCTTTTCAACGAGTCGTTGTGCGATTTCTTCGGGCGACTGGGAAGAATCAAGTAGCTTGATGATCTCTTTTTCCGAAATAAATTCATGTACGCCGTCTGAGGTTTGCAGATAGATGTCGCCTTCTTGCAGGGTCTCGGTTTTAAAATCAATTTGCAGTGCTGAATCCACTCCCAGTGCGCGACTTAGGTGGCTTCGTTCGGAGTTTAACCAGGTAATATGGTCACGGGTGAGTTGTTTCAGCTCGCCTTTACGCAGGCGGTAAACTCGTGAGTCGCCTATGTGCATAATGTAGGCAGTGGTGGATTTAAAAATAATGGCATCAAAGGTGGTTACCCAGCCTTTGAATTCGTTAGCGTGACTGCACCCCTGTTTGAATAGCCATGAATTGATGGCGCTAATGATTTGTTGACAGGATTTTTTGGTGCTCCATGTATCGGGGGTGGAGTAGTAGTCGGAGATAAAAGAAGTTACGGCGGTTTGACTGGCTTGTTTGGCGGCTTCACTGCTGCTTACGCCATCGGCCAGTACGGTAACAATTCCTTTATTTTCAAGGGATTCATCGGTGGGAATGCAGTGGCTGAGTGAATCTTGATTTTCAGATTTAACGCCTGCCGAACTGTAGAGTCCAATGGCAATATTAAGTGGGTCGCTCATAAATCGTGTTCTCTTTTTTCAGACATTAAAAAGCCAGTATAAACTGGCTTTTTAGAGGAATGTTTGTTTTTTTATGAATTTTATTTCACGTCAATCATTTGCACTGTCCCATCAGGCAGAACTTCAGTCATGGTGCCTTCGGGCTCATCCAGAAAGAAGACAATCAGTGCCAATACAATGGCCGCGACAACGCCGATGACCATAAAAAAGGCATCGTAATCGACCATGCTGTTTACGGTTAAAAAGACGACGGCTCCCACGTTACCATATGCACCAGCCATGCCTGCAATTTGCCCCGTCATTCGGCGCTGAATTAGTGGAACCATGGCGAATACCGCGCCTGAACCTGCTTTGGAAAAGATGCCGGCGATTATGGTGATACCAACAACTAACCAAACCGACCACTCTTTATCAACAAAACCAAGGACTAAAAAACTGGCTGCAATCCCTGCAAAAATAACAATAAGGGTTCTGCGACGACCAAATTTATCACTGATCCAGCCGCCACCTGGGCGAGCCACAAGGTTAATAAAAGGGTAAATACCTGCTAATAGCGCGGCGGTGATTTTAGGTAATTCAAACCAGGATACATAAAACATGGCCAGCATGGAAACCACGGCCAGTTCGGTGCCAAAAGTGACTAGATAAGCCCAGTCCAAGATGGCAACCTGTTTAAATTTATAACGGTGCAGTGCGGGCACGGGTTTTTTTAGAATGTGGCCATTAACATGCCATATTTTCCAAACTTGTACTGCGTAGGTTGCCACAAGTGCAAGGTAAATTGCATAAGTGGTTTCAACGGTAATGAGTCCCATGTTTTCTGGTGATAATTTCCAGGTTAGTACGCCTAAAGCAAGGAATAATGGGATATTCATAATAATGTACAAGAATAAATCGCCTTTTGAGGTAACTTCCATTGCGCCTGATTTTTTAGGTTTGAAGTAGGTTGAGCCTTTTGGTGTGTCGGAAACGCTAAAGAAGTAAATGGCGCCATAAGTGATCGCCGCAATGGCCGCAAAGGTAATGGCGTAACGCCAACCGTCTATGTCACCCATACTGGCGGCGATAAACGGTAAGGTCATGGCAGCACCGGCTGAACCAAAGTTCCCCCAGCCCCCGTATACCCCCTGTGCAATACCGGTTTGTTTGGCAGGAAACCACTCTGAAATCATGCGAATGCCAACAACAAAACCGGCACCAATAAAGCCAGATAAAAATCTTAACAGTGCCAGTTGTTCATAGGTTTGAGCCCATGCAAAGGCGATGCTGATAAAGCCTCCTAGTATCAAAATGGCGGAATACATGATTTTAGGGCCAAATTTATCAACCAGCATGCCCACAATGATTCGGGCAGGAATGGTCATGGCGACGTTTAAAATTAAGAGTACTTTGGCTTGTTGGCTGGTTAAGCCCAGTGCCTCTTGAAGGAATGGCATAATTGGTCCAAGCCCAAGCCAAACCACAAAGGACATAAAGAAGGCAAACCAAGTTAAGTGCAAGATGCGATAACGCCCTGTAAAAGAGAGGGGGTTAAAACGAGTACTGTCTTGTGACATGTTGATAGAGCTCCATAAAAGATTTGATGTAGGAATGTTGGGTGGGTGAATAGCTTTAATTATGCCATTATTAAAAACTATTTTATTTATCAATGAGTTATTTTTTTTGCCATTATCTTTTTTGATTTAAATCAAGGTGCAACCTCTGTTGTGCACCGGATTGGATTTATTTTGTTTTGCTTTGGTGCGATTTAGGGGGTGCTACTGATGGAATATATTAAATCGTTGTTAGAAAGAGGGGGGGAGAAAAATATTTTTTGATTCATAAGTCTTGTAAATAAGCGGCGTTTTTGTTTTTTATAAGTATTATTCTGTTACGGCCATTTAGATTAAAGTAAAGTTGGTATGCAAATTGGTTTAGAGGGTTAAATCTATTACAATAGTCGCGCTAAGAACGTTTTGGATAAGATTCCATAAGGAAGGGTATGAAGCAAAAATTGATTTTAATTGGTTCGGGCATGGTGGGTGCGCGATTTATTGAGCGTTTATTGGTTGAAGCACCCGAAAAATACGATATTCGGGTGTTTAACAAAGAGCCAGTCGGTGGCTATAACCGAATTATGTTGTCGCCTGTGTTAGCGGGTGAAAAACCCTTGCCTGATATTATGACGCATGATGAAAATTGGTTTGAAGCGCGTTCGGTGCATTTGCATACCAGTACAGAGATTGTTGGGATTGACCAGCAAGCTAAAACCGTCACCACGCATCAAGGCGATGAATACGCTTACGATACCTTAATTATTGCTACTGGCTCTTCACCGTTTATTATTCCTGTTCCTGGGCATGATTTACCCGGCGTGGTCGCGTTTCGAGATATTCGCGATGTGAATTTGATGATTGATGTTTCGCAAAAAAAGCAAAAAGCCGTGGTTATTGGCGGTGGTTTGCTGGGATTGGAGGCGGCCAATGGGTTAATCAAACGAGGCATGGACGTAACCGTGGTGCATTTAGGTGATGTACTGATGGAAATGCAAATGGATGCGGTATCAGGCAAGTTGCTGCAAAAAAGCTTAGAAGAGGGGGGGATGAAATTTATCATGCAAGGACAAACCTCCGAAATACTTGGTGATAGCCACGTAACTGGCGTTAAGATGGCCGATGGTCGCATGGCAGATGCCGATTTGGTGGTCATGGCCGTTGGCATTCGTCCTAATGTGGGCGTGGGTAAGAAAATGGGATTAGAGGTAAACCGTGGCATAGTGGTAAACGACCAGCTGCAAACCTCAAAGCCTGATGTTTATGCCCTGGGGGAGTGTGTTGAACATCGTGGACAGCTTTATGGTTTGGTCGCTCCGTTGTATGAACAGGCGCAAGTGTTGGCTGAAACATTGGCGGGGAAAGAAGCCGCATACCAAGGCAGTTTTGTTTCAACCAAATTGAAAGTAACGGGTATTAGCCTGTTTTCAGCGGGGGACTTTTCGGATTCAGAAGGGTCGGAATCGCTGGTTTATAAAGATTTAACGCAGAATGTCTACCGTAAGGTGGTGTTAAAAGAGAACAAGATACAGGGCGCGGTACTCTTTGGTGATGTAACGGGGTCGAATTGGATTTTTGAAAATTTAGTGTCTCAAGAGAACGTTTCGGCGTATCGGGATACGTTGGTATTTGGCGATGGTTTTCAGCCGTCTCAGAGCTAAGAATAAGAAAATCTAAGAAAAACTAAGAAAAATGATTGAATAAGGAAGTATGCATGAGTAAGCAAAAAATTGTTGTTATTGGAAATGGCATGGTTGGCCATAACTTTATTGAAAAGTTAGTGGCCAGTGAAGGCAATCAGAATTTTGAGGTTCACACCTTTTGTGAGGAGCCTCGTGTTGCTTACGATCGTGTATATTTATCCTCTTATTTTTCGGGCAAAACAGCCGAAGATTTATCGTTGGTTACGCCGGGGTTTTACGAAGAAAATAATATTAAAATCTACATGAATGATAAAGCGGTAGATATTGATTTAAAAGCAAAAACAGTGGCCTCAGAAGCAGGCATAATCATCGGGTATGATAAGTTAGTGATGGCCACGGGTTCGTATCCATTTGTGCCGCCAATTAAAGGCAATGATCGCCCTGGTTGTTTGGTGTATCGTACCATTGAAGATTTAGAGAAGATTCAAGCCGAAGCCGATAAAGGCAAGGTTGGTGTGGTCGTCGGTGGAGGTTTACTTGGTCTGGAAGCTGCCAAAGCATTGAGTGATTTGGGGTTAGAAACACACGTTGTGGAATTTGCACCGCGCTTAATGCCCGTGCAGTTAGACGATGGCGGTGCGGCGCTGTTAAAACGTAAAATTGAAAACCTGGGTGTTCGGGTTCATTGCTCAAAAGCCACCACCATTATTTCAGAAGGTGAAACATGCCAAAATAAAATGGTGTTTGCTGATGGCGAAACCTTGGAAACCGATATTGTTTTATTTTCAGCAGGCATTCGTCCAAGAGACGATTTGGCTGAAAAAGTTGGATTAACACTGGGGCCACGTGGCGGTATTTTAATTGACAACCAGTGTCAAACTTCTGATCCAGATGTGTTTGCCATTGGTGAGTGCGCTTTACACGATGGCATTACCTATGGCTTGGTTGCGCCAGGCTATGCGATGGCGCAAGTGGTGGTGGATCAGTTAAATAATAAAACGGCCACGTTTGAAGGTGCAGACATGAGCACCAAGCTTAAGCTAATGGGCGTGGATGTAGGGTCGATTGGTGACCCGCACGGCAACGATGAAGATGCGCTCTCTTATGTGTATGAAAATGGCCCCGAAGAGATTTATAAAAAAATCGTGGTGACGCCAGACGGTAAAAAATTATTGGGTGCGGTTTTAGTTGGCGATGCCGAAGATTTCAGTAACCTGTTGCAAATTATGTTAAATGACATGGATTTACCCGAACATCCAGATGCGCTTATTTTGCCAAATCGCGATGGGGGGGGGGGAGATTTATTTGGCCCCGATGCCCTGCCAGAGTCCGCACAACTATGCTCTTGTTATGACGTGTCAAAAGGCGATATTATCAGCGCGGTTGAAAGCGGTTGTTGCACCATGGCCGATATTAAAGCCTCCACTCAAGCAGGAACAGGGTGCGGTGGGTGTATTCAGTTAGTAAACAACGTGTTAAACAGCGAACTTGAAAAACGTGGTGTGGAGGTAAACACCGATTTATGTGAGCATTTTGCACACACACGTCAAGAGCTGTATCACATTTGCCAAGTGGAAGAAATTAAAGATTTTGCCACGCTGATTTCAAAACACGGAAAAGGCCACGGTTGCGATATTTGTAAACAAACAACGGGTAATATTTTCAGTTCACTATGGAACGCTTACGCGTTGGAAAAAGATCAAATCCCACTGCAAGACACCAACGACGGCTATCTTGGAAACATGCAAAAAGACGGAACCTATTCGGTCATTCCGCGTGTACCAGGGGGGGAAATTACCCCTGAAAAATTGATTGTATTAGGGGAGGTGGCTAAAAAATACAAACTGTACACCAAAGTAAACGGCGGTCAACGTATTGTACTGTTTGGTGCACAAATCAATGACTTGCCGGCTATTTGGAAGACACTGGTTGAAGCAGGATTTGAATCGGGTCAAGCGTATGCTAAAGCATTGCGTACCGTTAAATCCTGTGTGGGTTCAACATGGTGTCGTTTTGGATTGGACGATTCGGTCACCATGGCGATTGAAGTTGAAAATCGTTATAAAGGACTGCGTTCACCGCACAAAATGAAAATGGGGGTCTCAGGTTGTACACGTGAATGTGCCGAAGCCCAAGCCAAAGACATTGGGTTGATTTCAACCGAAAATGGTTGGAACTTATATGTCTGCGGAAACGGTGGAATGAAACCGCGTCATGCTGATCTGTTTGCCACCGATTTAACCAAAGAAGAGGTCTTTAAATACGTTGATCGCCTATTAATGTTCTACATTAAAACCGCCGACCGTTTACAGCGTACAGCAACGTGGTTAGAGAACCTAGAAGGGGGCTTGGCCTACCTTCAAGACGTCGTCATTAATGACTCACTTAACATTGCAGAAGAGCTAGAATCACAGTTACAAACGCTACGTGAAGGCTACGCCTGTGACTGGAAACGTGTGGTGGATAATCCAGAGTACGCCAAACGCTTCCGTTCGTTTGTAAACGTGGATTCGCCAGCCGAGCAGTTATTTGTGGAAGAGCGCGGTCAATTACGCCCCGCCACAGAAGATGAAAAACTAAAAGGCATCGCGGTTGAAGTGAAAGAGCTGGTTTAATCAAGCTCTAACATCATCAAGCAATGAAGAATAGGGGGGGGAGAAATTTTCCATCCTTCTTATTTAATCAAATAGAAATTAAAAAATTCTCCCCCCCCCCTCCTGATTTAGATAAAAAGAGGGGGGGGAGAAAAATTGCAAGGAATATAAGAATGAGTGAATTTCAATCAGTTTGTTCAGTGAATGACTTAATCCCAGACGCAGGTGTGAATGCACTGGTGAATGGCCAGCAAGTTGCTGTTTTTTACATTGATGGAAAAGTATACGCCATTGGTAATTACGACCCCGTTGGCAAAGCCAATGTAATGTCTCGTGGCATGACAGGAAATATTGGTGATGCTTTAGTGGTCGCCGCACCACTTTATAAAGAGCACTACAATTTAGCAACGGGCGTTTGCATTGAAAATGACGCGCTGAGCGTACCCGTTTATGAGGCTAAAATTGAGAATGATGTGGTTTTTGTTAAGGTGTAAAATTCAGCAAGAATTGTTGTAGGTGTCATGATTTAAGATACGGCTTCCCTTTTTTGCAGTAGAATTTTCATTTACAGACAGGATCTTAATCTTACCACCGCAACGAGCGAAACATGATTGAACAAGACTCTAAAAACAGCGTGAGGCAAGCTCAAAGCCTAAGCCTTAAAGATGAAATTACCGAGTTTTTGCTCTATACCTCTCCAAGTGGTGGAGTGAAGGTTGAGGTATTACTCAATAATGAAACGCTCTGGCTGACTCAAGAGCGTATAGCACAGTTATTTGGCGTACAACGTCCTGCTATCAGTAAACACCTTAAAAACATTTTTGAGAGTGGCGAATTACAAGAACGAGTGGTATGTTCCATTTTGGAACATACCACTGAACACGGCGCTATAGCAGGAAAAACGCAAACCAGAGGGGTTAAATACTACAACTTAGATGCCGTCATTTCAGTGGGTTATCGCGTTAACTCTCAACAAGCCACTCAGTTTCGTATTTGGGCGACTCAGACCTTAAAAGAGTTCATTATTAAAGGGTTTGTGCTGGATGATGAACGTCTTAAGAACGGTACACATTTTGGTAAAGACTATTTTGATGAACTTCTGG
>WFPP01000015.1 GCA_015487495.1 Thiomicrorhabdus sp. | reverse complement strand
TCTCTTTCGGATTTTACGCCTGCACGCTTGGATAAATATTCACGCAAATGCCCTTCTGGTAGCAGGTTAGAAAAATACGGCATTAATGCGGTTTGTGTTGGCTTAAATTCGGTAATCAATTGACCAAATGAATCTTTAAAACGTAAGCCTAGCGTCGGCCTATTTGCATTTTCAATATAAGACGCATTAAAGGAAAATAACGATCGATCATGCCCTACATGGGTTAGTACGCCAATGTGCTCACCATGTAGCAGGATATTTAGAACAGATACACCAGCCATTATTCCTCTCCATCTAGGTTATAAGCTGGGCGAGGTGGTTGTCCGCTAGTCTCACTGCCCGCGCTACCAACGATGGAATTAACCGCCGAAACGTATTTGCGAGGAATGAGTGCAAGCTCCAACTCTAACGCCCGCGCAATGGCGACCAGGCTCGAAAGTCGTAAATCAACATTGCCACTTTCGATTTTTGAAATGTGGCTCTGCGGAACACCGGCTCGGGCACTGAGTTCACGCTGGCTTAGCCCCATGTTTTCACGAGACTTTTTAAGCTGTTGTGCGATATATTGTGTTGAATAGTTCATTTTGATGCGTTATGACATATCAATTAATGGAAAATATTGATAATTATATATCGAATAACAAGTGGCCTGTCAAGTAATGATTAGTAATTGTATATCTTATGTGGATTGATATATGCAATAGTGGATCAAAAAGCGTCCCCCCACTTTCTCATTTTTTATTGACACAGGGCGCAATGGCTATCTTTTTTGAGATTTAGGGTGCGAATCATCATGGTGTAGGCATCTATTATCATTAAGTTTCCCGTTAGGGTGGGCAGGTTTAACAAGGCTTTGATGGCTTCGGTGGCTTGCATGCTGCCAATGATTCCGACCACGGGAGAGAGCACGCCGTTTTGACTGCATGAGGTGTCTTGGGTGCTGTTTTTTGGGTAGAGGCATTGGTAGCAGGGGCTGTCTGGTTTTCGAAAATCGTAGGTGCTGATCTGGCCTTCCCAGCGAATGGCTGCGCCTGAAATTAAGGGCTTTTTTGCTTGAAAGCAACTTTGATTGATGAGGAATCGGCTGTCAAAATTGTCGGTGCAGTCCAGCACCACATCGGCGGTTTGAATCAGCGCTAAGGTTTCTTGTTGAGTGAGTTGCGTGTCTACTGTGTGAATTTGAATACGGTGGTTGAGAGCTTGTAAATTTGCTTTTGCCGAAGCGACTTTACTTTGCCCTATGTTTTGTTCTCGGTGTGCAATTTGGCGCTGTAGGTTGGAGTCATCTACGTGGTCAAAATCCACTAGGGTGAGTGTGCCAATGCCTGCTGAGGCAAGGTAGAGTGCCGCGGGTGAACCAAGGCCGCCTAGCCCAAAAATAACAGCGTGGGATTGCGTGAGTTTGAGTTGGCCGGCATAGTCAACTTCGGGCAGTAATATGTGTCGGCTGTAGCGGGACAATTCGGCATCGTTGAGTTCGGTTTTATGGCTGGATGTTGTGGTGTGTTCTGTGCTGTGTGCATTCATCGTTTTTGTCCTAGGGTCACTCTGGGATTGCCCGCAAGATCGTGTTGCAATTGAATGTTTGCAAAGCCGTTGATTTGAAATTGTTCGGCAACGGAGTCGGCTTGATGGTATCCGTGTTCAATAAGTAACCAGCCTTTTGGGGTTAAGTGTGCCGCCGCTTGTTGGGTGATGTGTCGAATATCGTTCAGTCCATCTTCACCTGAGGTGAGTGCAGAGAGTGGTTCAAAGCGCACGTCGCCTTGGGTAAGGTGAGGGTCTTTTTCTTCGATATAGGGCGGATTGGAGACGATGTAGTCAAAGGTGGCGTGAGGGGCGGTCAGTGCTGAAAACCAGTTACTTTGTAAAAATTGAATACTCAGTTGATGGCTGTCTGCATTGTGTTGTGCGACCTTAAGCGCTTTTTTACTTTGGTCTACGGCGGTTACGGTCAGTTGAGGTTGTTCACTTTTTAAGGCCAGTGCAATGGCGCCACTTCCAGTACCTAAATCGAGCAATGTAGGATAGGGGGGGGGGAGAATTTTTTGGGCTTTTTTTTCCATCAGATTGAGTGTGGTTTCGACTAACGTTTCGGTCTCAGGGCGTGGAATTAAAGTGTCTTGGGTAACTTTGAGTGATAATCCCCAAAATTCACGTTCGCCTAATATATGGGCGATTGGATGGCCTTGTAGACGTTGTTCTAATAGGGGGGGGAATTTTTTTAGTTGTTCAGCAGAAGGGATTTTTTCTGGCCAAGTAAACAGGTAGGTGCGCGAGACGTTGAGTGCATGGCTTAGCAGTAACTCGGCATCCAGTTGGGGAGAGTCGATTAACCCATGTTGCATCAGTCGTTGTGATGCAACGCTTAATAGGGTTTGAATGTCTTGTTGTTCCGTATTTAACATGGGAAAAGATAGGAGGTTAAGTTTGGTCTTCGGCACTGAGTTCGGCCAGCAGTGCTGCCTGGTGTTCTGAGATCAATGGATTGATAATTTGATCCAGGCCGCCGTTCATCACTTCATCCAGTTTATATAGTGTGAGATTGATTCGGTGATCGGTTACTCGCCCTTGAGGGTAGTTGTAAGTACGAATGCGGTCGGAACGGTCTCCTGTTCCTACCAAGCTTTTACGCTCTTGTGCAATTTCGTTGTCGTGTGCTTGCTGTTTGGCATCCATAATTCGTGCCGCTAACAGGGACATGGCGCGGGCGCGGTTTTTGTGTTGAGAGCGCTCGTCTTGACACTCAACCACTGTGCCCGTTGGAATGTGGGTAATACGAATGGCCGAGTCGGTTTTGTTTACATGCTGTCCACCTGCTCCCGAGGCACGGAAGGTGTCCACTTTTAGGTCAGCAGGGTTTAGCTCCACTTGTTCAATATCGGGGGCTTCGGCCATAATTACGACGGTGGCGGCGGAGGTATGAACCCGCCCTTGGGTTTCAGTTGCGGGTACGCGTTGTACACGGTGCGCGCCTGATTCAAATTTTAATTTAGAGTAAGCGCCGTCACCAATGATGCGGACAATAATCTCTTTATAGCCGCCATGATCGCCTTCACTGGTATTAATCACTTCAACCTGCCAACGCTCTTTTTCGGCATAACGGCTGTACATTTTAAACAGGTCGCCAGCAAAAATAGCGGCTTCGTCACCGCCTGTCCCCGCTCGAATTTCCAAAAAGATATTGGCATCGTCATTCGGGTCGGTTGGAAGTAGCATGGTTTGCAAGAGGGTTTCCAGTTCGGCAATTTGCGCTTTCAGTTCGGGTAGCTCTTCTTGTGCCATCTCTTTGAGTTCGGCATCGCCTGAATTAATCATGTCTATGGCTTCGCCAAGGTCTTCTTGTGCGCGATTAAAGGCATTAAAGGTGTCCACAACGGGGGTGAGCTTGGCATGTTCTTTGGAGAGCGCCATAAACTTTTTTTGGTCGCTGATGACGTCTGGTTCACAAATTAAGGCATTGACTTCGTCCAAGCGTTCTACTAAATGTTCTAATTTACTACGAATAGAGTCTTTCACTGCGTGTCTCGATTTAGATTGATAAAGGGTTAGATTTTAAATGGATGGCGTTGGTTTGCTTATTATAAGCGATTTGGACACGCTAATTTTCTGAGCGTGATTTATTGCAAATTAATAGTTTTTTGGCGCACTCAATAAGGGGTTTATTGCTTTCAAGTCCTGCTTGATGAAGTGTTGAGGTGGGGGTGTGTATCAGTTTATTAGTGAGTTGATTGGCCAGTGTTTTTAAAATGGCTTCAGCATTAACACCTTGCTCAAGCTGGTGAAGAGCATGGTCAAGTGCCTCTTTTTTCAGTGCCATTGCGTGTTGACGGTATTCTTTAATCAGTGGATTGACTTGCTGAATGGCTTTGAGTTGTGCCATAAAACAGTTGGCTTGTAATTCAATAATTTCTTCCGCTTCGAGCGCCGCTGTTTGCCTTGAGGCTTTATTGCTTTCAATAATTTCCTGTAAATCATCTACGGTGTACAGGTACACATTTTCAAGTTGTCCTATGCTGGCTTCAATGTCTCGTGGAACGGCAATATCCACCATAAACATGGGTGTGTTTTTACGTTTTTTGAGGGCTTGGACAACGTGCTCTTTTTTAAGGATGGCATTGGGGCTACCGGTTGAGCCAATAACAATATCGGCTTCGTGCAGATGGTTGTTTATTTCATCCAGTTGAATGGCATAACCACCCACCGATTCTGCAAGGGTATGGGCTCGCTCAAAGGTTCGGTTGGCAATGGTTAATCCACCAATGTTGGCTTCGGTTAAGTGGCGTGCCACCAGTTCAATGGTTTCGCCCGCACCAAGCAGTAATGCGGTTTGTTTGGACAGATCGCCAAAAAATTGTTTGGACAGTGCCACGGCAGAAAAAGCAACGGACACCGGACTGGAGCCAATGGCGG
Source organism: Thiomicrorhabdus sp. (assembly GCA_015487495.1). Taxonomy (GTDB): domain Bacteria; phylum Pseudomonadota; class Gammaproteobacteria; order Thiomicrospirales; family Thiomicrospiraceae; genus Thiomicrorhabdus. The sequence goes on along the minus strand of WFPP01000015.1, from coordinate 12,004 downwards.
TATCGGTCCGCACCTGTTTGACGGTTTTAAAAATGTGTTGGAACAGGTTTTCTAATGTACGATTGATGCTGTTGGCTTTGCGAGCCGCATTGTAAGCGTCTTTGATTTGGCCAAATATTTGTGGTTCACCCAAGACTAATGAGTTCAGTCCGCTGGACACGCGCATAATGTGTTTGACGGCTTCTAAGTCGTTGTGTGTGTACAGGTAGGGCGTTAAGGTATTTTGTTCCAGCTCAAAAAAATCATGCAACCAGTTTTGAATGTGTTGATGTGTGTTGTCGTCTTTTAATATGCAATAAAGTTCGGTGCGGTTACAAGTGGACAGAATAATGCATTCAGACATTAGGGCTTTTGATTTAAGTTCTGAAATGGCCAATTGTGCACGCTCAGGCGTAAATGAAACCGTTTCTCGGATATCGACAGGTGCCGTTTCGTGATTAACACCGAGTGTAATAAGGTTCATATAATTAAAGCTATACCATTAAATCAGAAAAACGCAGGGAAGTTCTGCTACTAAAGAGCCGTAATTCTGCTAAATTATGAGGGTAATTGCAAGCTTTTGTGTGGATTAGAGTGGATGAATTGTATATCAAAATGGGTTGCTATAGAAAACGCTGGTTAAATCGCTTGGATTTTGGGCTTGTTAACAATGGCTTGTTATGGGGTGCTATGGGGTACAAAGCCCGTTGAGAATCGACCCCCTTAATGTCCCTCAGAACGTCGAGCGATTTAATCAGTGCTTCCATAGGGGGGAGAGAAATTTAAGTTTTTTTGTAGCAGAGAGTATACAGGGCGTAAAAATCCCATAGAATAGGTAGAAGTGTAAGAAAATTAAAGGAACGCTTTCTTGTGTTAGAAACATTACAGTGTGGTAAAAAACGGAATATTAGGAATAATAACAGAGTGCGATCTTGTTTGACGTTTGGCATGGCTTTGGGCTGTTTGTTTGTGTTGAATGGGTGTGTGCAAGGAGAAGGGGATCTGAAAACATCAAAGGTCACTTCTCTACCTGTAACAGCGAGTCCTGTAGAGGAAGATTCTATCTCGAATCTTGAAAAAAGGGGGGGGGAAGAGAAGGCACATTCTCAAACTATTATTGCATTGCATGCAGGCGATATGTATCAAATAATGGTGGCTGAAATGATGGCTTTAAAGGGCTTTGAGGCACAAGCATTTGATATTATGTTTAAATTGGCAAACAAGCTGAAAAGCCCAGAATTGGCAGAGAGAGCATTTCAATTTTCAATGAAAACCTATAATGCTCAAAAAATTGAAGCCGCAACTCAACTATGGCGTAATGTTGCCCCCCAAGAGAAAATTCCTTGGCGTGCTTCTTTTTTGATTGCGCTACGTCAGAACGATGTGGAGCAAGCATTATCAGACTGGAAGCAATATCGTCGCTTGTCTGATGAAACACTGGAACGTGACCTTTTGATTGCGGCACAAAAAATCAGTGTTTCCTCTCCCCCTGAACCAGGGTTGCTTTTTTTTCATCACTTGGTCGAACTATACCCTGATACGTGGGCTTCTTATTTTGCACTGGGATTGGTGGCGGATGCTTTTAATCAATTTCAGGTTGCGCTGGATGCATTGGAAGAGGCTAAAAAGCATCAAACCTCCCTCTCGGAAGCAAGAATTCACCAGTTTTTAGCGAAGTTATATTTGCAAAATCCTCCCGCAGAAAGGGGCATTGCCGCGTTAACGCCGTATTTGGAAAAATACCCAAAAGATTGGTTGGTTCAAGAGCGAATGGCTCGTCTTGAAGTGCAAGCCTTACGCTATAAAGAGGCCATGAAACGTTATCGCATGATTTTAAAGGCTGAACCCGATGCTCATACTTCAAGGCTCTCTTTGGCGTTGATTCAAATTGAGCAAGAAGCGTTTCAGGAAGCAGAAAAAAATCTATTGGAGGTGTTGGCTAAAAAAGGGTACTCTGAAATTGCAACCTATTATTTGGGGTTGGTCTATCAAGAGCTAAAGCAGCCACAAAAGGCGTTGCAGTATTTTGAACAAATTAAGTCGGGGCATTACTATTTAGATGCTCAGCTACACCGGGCAGAAGTCTATTTTTCAATCAAGTCGCTTGATAAAGCGTTTGAGGTTCTCGAAGCGATTCAGGTCAGTGGTCTTAAACAGCGTCTAAAACTCAGTCGTGCCAAGGCTATTTTTTATCGTGCAGCAGGTCAGCTTGAGCGTGCGGTGGATGAGTATCATAAAATGTTAAAAGTAGAGCCTGATGACCTTGGCATATTAATGAATCAAGCAATGTTGTTTTATGACTTAGAACGGTTTGATGAATACGTTTCAAATTTGAAACGAGTGATTGAATTGAGTCCAAATGAAGCGGATGCACTTAATGCGTTAGGTTATTATTATGCGGATAAAGGCGAAAATTTGGATCAGGCAGAGTCTTTATTGCTTTTAGCTCACCAGTTAAAGCCAAATAATTATTATATTTTGGATAGCGTTGGTTGGCTGTATTTTCAAAAAGGCCAATATCATTTAGCAAAAGAGTATTTGGAGAAGGCATTGGCCATTCAGATGGATGATGAAGTCTTGATTCATTTGATTCGTACTTATTGGATGTTGGGTGAACGAGAGGCAGCAAAGGCAATATGGAAAGAAAATCATAAAAAGTTTTTGCAAAATGATGAGTTGCAAGGTTTAATGAACTTGTTAGAAAAGAGTGGATAGGGTAGATTTTAGATTAGGTAGGCTTCTGGATGACTGAGGTTATTTTTTCAGTGATTTTTTTTTAGTCTTTTTTTACAGTTTTTATTGAACTTTAAAGAAATACATGGATAATACGCACCTGTCTTTAACGACAACGATATTAAAGGGCTGTAGCCAAGCGGTAAGGCATCTGGTTTTGATCCAGTGTACCGCAGGTTCGAATCCTGCCAGCCCTGCCAATATCCTTCCCAAATTCCCCAAATCATTTTTCCTCGAACAGGAGCGCCTGTAGATGGCTAATAACGATGTCATGATTTTTGCGGGAAACGCAAATGTTGATCTGGCCGAAAAAATTTCTCAATACTTAGACATTCCTTTAGGAAAAGCCAATGTTGGTCGTTTTAGTGATGGCGAAATTATGGTTGAAATTAAAGAATCTGTTCGTGGTAAAGATGTCTATGTTTTGCAACCCACTTGTACACCAGAACCTTCAGTTAATTTAATGGAAATGCTGGTTATGATTGATGCACTTAAGCGAGCTTCTGCCAATCGTATTTCAGCGGTGATTCCTTATTATGGGTTTGCACGACAAGATCGTCGTCCGCACTCTGCACGCGTTCCGATTACTGCACGTCTAACAGCAGATATGATTTCCAATGCGGGAGCGCACCGTGTTGTGACAGTTGATTTGCATTCTGATCAGATTCAAGGTTTTTTCAATGTGCCAGTTGATAACTTATATGCTTCTCCGTTGTTGGTAGAAGACATGCAAAAAAACTGTGACCTGGATAATATTGTGATTGTTTCTCCTGATATGGGAGGAGTTGTACGTGCCCGTGCCGTGGCCAAAGCTGTGGATGCCGAATTAGCCATTATTGATAAACGTCGTCCCAAAGCCAATGTGGCTCAAATTATGAATATTATTGGTGACATTGATGGTCGTGACTGCATTATTGTAGATGATATGGTTGATACGGCTGGTACTTTGTGCAAAGCGGCAACGGCCTTAATGGAACGAGGAGCAAAGAGTGTATCGGCTTACGTGGTTCATGCCGTTCTATCTGGGCCTGCTATTGATAATATTGTGGACTCTGTTTTAAAAGAGGTGGTGGTGAGTGACTCCATTCCCCAAGCAAAAAAAGTCCGAGAGTGTCAAAAAATTAGAACAGTAACCATTGCAAATATTTTAGGTGAAACCATTCGACGCATTAATCAGGATGAATCTGTTACCTCCTTAATGAGGCATTAATTACTCAATCTAAACAAAAAGAATTCTGTTTAAAGCGCCCTTTAGTTGGGCGTTTTTTAATTTTATAAACGATTTTATTTGTGATATGAACATTGGAAAAATACTGGAAATTTTTTTGAATTTAAGTATAATCCCCGCTTCCCTTGTGTTTGGTCGCGAACATGAGACACTTTAACTTAGGTAAATTTAAGAGTATTTTTTATTAAGTTGCCACTCTTTGGAGAAAATAAAATGAGCCAGAATTGGACAGCAAGTATCCGTACAGAAGAAGGGAAAGGTGCGAGCCGCCGCCTTCGTCATGCGAATAAAATTCCCGCCATTATCTATGGTGCAGGAAAAGAGGCCGTGTCGGTTGCCTTAACAGCAAATTTTGTAAAGCACGCATTTGAAGATGTGTCTGTTTTTAACACTGTTTTAACGATTGATGTTGAAGGTGGAAATACAGAAACCTGTGTGGTTAAGGATGTTCAGCGTCATCCAGCAACGGGTGACGTGTTCCACATTGATTTTCAACGTGCCGCAGATAACGTACTCGTTAAGAAAGTACCGCTTAATTTTGTTGGAAAAGAGGTTGCGCCAGGCGTTAAAGCAGGTGGAATGATCTCTTTCTTACAGTCAACGGTTGAAGTAAGTTGTGTTGCGAAAGACCTGCCAACTGAAATTAAAGTTGATGTGTCAAAAATGGAAGCGGGTTCCAGCTTGCGTCTTTCTGAATTAATCATGCCAGAAGGTGTTCGTATTACAGCGCTGTCTCATGGTAATACAGACTATGACCAAGCGGTGGTAAACATCGGTAAAGCAAAACGTTAATTTTTTATTGAAATAGGGGGGGGATTTTTCTCCTCCTATGGGTTAAAGAAAAATAACACACGATATTGAGAACCAGCGTTTATGTCTTCTGTTCAATTAATTGTTGGCTTGGGAAATCCAGGCGATAAATACGATCAGACGCGTCATAACGCTGGTTTTTGGTTTGTGGACGAAGTAGCACGCCAATGCGGCGTTGTATTTCGTCCAGAGACCAAATTTTTAGGACAGGTTGCCAGAGTCCAGTCGGATGGCATGGATATTTGGTTGCTTAAGCCTACTACCTTTATGAATCGCAGTGGCCAGTCTATTCAGGCATTGGCTAGATTTTATAATATTCCCGTTGAGTCTATTTTAGTGGTACACGATGAGCTTGATTTAGAGCCGGGTGTCGCAAAGCTGAAGCAGGGTGGAGGGCATGGCGGACATAATGGTCTTCGAGATATGATTGTGGCGATGGATAAACATTTTATGCGGTTGCGCTTAGGCATTGGTCATCCGGGGCATCGAGATCAAGTGGTGGGCTATGTTTTAAAAGCACCTTCTAAGCTTGATTATCAGCTGATTAATGATGCCATTTACAAGGCAAGCAAAGTGTTGCCCGAATTGGTTCAGGGTGATTTGCAAAAAGCCATGAATACCCTTCATACCAAATAATATTGGTAAATGAATCAATTAAGATTTTAAGTTTTATGTTAGGAGAATCTGAATGGCAATGAAGTGTGGCATCGTTGGGCTTCCAAATGTTGGAAAATCGACATTATTTAATGCATTGACGAATGCCGGTATTGAATCTGCAAATTATCCATTTTGTACCATAGAGCCCAATGTAGGGGTGGTTCCTGTACCTGATTCAAGAGAGCAGGCGTTGGCAGACATTGTAAAGCCAGAGCGTGTTATGTCTGCAACCGTTGATTTTATGGATATTGCAGGATTGGTCGAAGGGGCTTCTAAAGGAGAAGGACTGGGTAATAAGTTTTTGGCCAATATTCGTGAAACCGATGCGATTGTTCAGGTTGTTCGCTGTTTCGAAAATGATGATATTGTTCATGTTGCAGGCAAGATTGACCCTATTAGTGATATTGAAATTATTAATATGGAATTGGCATTAGCAGATATGGAGTCTATTGACAAAGCGATTGCGAAAGTGCAACGTATTGCGAAAAGTGGTGATAAGGAAGCCATTGCTCGCTTAAATCTGTTACAAAAGGTAGCCAAAGAAATTGAAGAGGGTCAGTTAATTCGTTTGATTGGTTTAAGTGAAGATGAGCTGACCGAATTGCAAGATTTGCATTTATTGACGGTAAAGCCAATGATGTATATTGCGAATGTGAATGAAGATGGCTTTGAAAATAACCCCATGTTAGAGAAGGTAAGGGCGTTTGCTGAAAAGCAGGGAGCCATTGTTGTGCCCATTTGTGCTGCTATTGAAGCTGAAATTGCTGAATTGGATGTTGAAGATAAAGCTGATTTTTTAGAAGAGATGGGGCAAGATGAGCCTGGGTTAAACCGTGTTATTCGTGCGGGTTATGAGTTGCTTGGCCTGCAAACCTATTTTACTGCTGGTGTTAAAGAAGTGCGTGCGTGGACGGTTAAAAAAGGTGCAACGGCTCCTCAAGCAGCGGGTGTCATTCATACTGACTTTGAAAAAGGGTTTATTCGTGCAGAAGTGACGGCCTATCACGATTTTATTGAGCATAACGGCGATGCTGGTGCTAAAACGGCTGGTAAACAGCGTTTAGAAGGTAAAGACTATCTTGTTCAAGATGGTGACGTGATGCACTTTCGATTTAACGTTTAAAAAACGATAAATTTAGATATACGATATTGACATCTATTTCTTAGCCTCTATAATACGCGCTATTCTTTTGGCTACATAGCTCAGTTGGTTAGAGCACATCACTCATAATGATGGGGTCCCAGGTTCAAATCCCGGTGTAGCCACCATATTTTTTAAAGCCTCGCATTGACGAGGTTTTTTTATGTCCTATTTTTTTGATTGGCAGATTTGGCAATTTTAATTGGCGGTTTGTTGAATTGTTACACAGTTTAAATGGAACGTATTCGGTTTACGATTTTTTCTAAGTGCTCAAAAAGCAAGCCTGCAATATTCAAATCAAACTGTTTGTCCAGTTCTCGAATGCAGGTGGGGCTGGTCACATTGATTTCGGTGATGTAGTCGCCAATGACATCCAGTCCAACAAAGTACAGTCCTTTGGCTTGCAGGGTGGGGGCAATTTGTTGGCAGAGCCAGCGTTCTCTTTCGGTAATGGGCATACCAACGCCTTTTCCCCCTGCGGCGATATTGCCACGGGTTTCACCTTCGGCGGGAATTCTGGCTAGAGTGTAGTCGAGAGGGTCGCCATTGATGAGTAGGATGCGTTTATCGCCCTCTTTGATTTCGGGCAAATAGCGTTGTGCCATAATGTGGTGTTTGCCATGATCGGTCATGGTTTCGATGATCACGTTAATATTAGGGTCGTCTTGTTTGACTCTAAAAATGGACGCACCGCCCATGGCATCCAGTGGTTTTAGAATGGTGTCTAAGTGGTCTTGAATAAAGGTTTTCAGTTGTAACGCATTGGCAGACACCAGTGTGGGTGGAATGCACTCTGGAAACCAGCTGGCAAAGAGTTTTTCATTGGCATCGCGCAGGCTTTGTGGTTTATTGACCACTAATACCCCTTGCGCTTCGGCGAGTTCTAACATGTGGGTACTGTAGAGATAGTCGTTGGTAAATGGGGGGTCTTGGCGAATTAAGATAATATCCAGCTCTTTGAGTGCCATGTCGTGTGTGCCACCAAATCCGTAGTATTGTGCGTCTTTCTCTCTGTCCCACACCTTGAATTCACTGACTTGCGAAAACGGTTGACCATTTTTAAGATAGAGGTCTTCGGGTTGCATGTAAAAGAGGGTATGGCCACGACGTTGTGCCTCTAACAACATGGCAAATGAGCTGTCTTTATGGGGTTTGATATGTTGGATGGGATCCATTACGATGCCGACGTTGAGCATAACCGTTGTCCTTTTTGAGTTAACCGAAGTGGCCATCAATGCGTTTTTGAATCAGCATGGGGGCAAAGGTGACGATAAAGACGCTGTAAGCACCGATCCAAAACAGCTGTGAAAAACTGATCCAACTGTTGTAATGTTCTGGCCAAAGAACAGGAAATAGGACGCGAATCACCGTGGCCACTAATATTAGACTTAATAAAAAGGTATGGAATGGTGGAGGTTGATTTACATTGCGCCCGGTATGTCCAAGGGTTACGCGGGTCATCATCCCTAAGGTAATGAGTCCAATGCCCCCTACGGCCAAGGTGTGAATGGCAAGATTGTGTAGGGGGGGGGAAAAAATGGCCAGCGCAAACAGTAAAAACCCAATCTGAATGGCGACCATGCCTAAATACAGACTCCAAAGCATTGGTTTTTGCCAAATGCCAACGGTGTGCCAATTGAACAGTCGTATGCCGCCGACAACAACAAGTGCCGAAGCAAAGATGGCGGTGAGTAATGGGCTGTTTAAAAAGACTTCAGAAATGGCGAGCAGTAAAAACAGCAGCAAACTGCTGTGATCAATCCATTTTGGGTTTTTTAATAAGACATGTTCAGTCACTCCTTTTTCAATAAAGAAGGGAATCACGCGGCGAGCCATTGTTAAAATAATGGCTAAAACAATAAAAAATCCACCGTAAATCCCCCAAGCCATCCCATGCTCTAACATACCAAAAATGCCCAAATAACAGAGTAAGTTTAGTCCCCCCATTAAAAGAACTTTGACCAGTAAGCCAATTTGATTCCACTGTTTGGAAAGAAGAATGGGGCGAGCAAACGCTAAGGCAAAGTAGAGGTTAAATGCCAAATCAAGTGCCGCTGAAATAACGAGGAGTGTTTGGGTCATTTCGGGCAAAAAAGGCAGTAGAAACCAGCTGATTCGCGCACCTAACCAGAGCAAAAATAGCAACAGTAACGGACGACCAGAGGGGGTATCTATGCCTGTCCAGTTTTTTACTGCGGTGAGTAAAAATCCAGTAATAACCGCCATGCTAAAGCCAAAAATAATTTCATGGCTGTGCCACTGTATCATGGAGGGTGCGCTGAGCTGAAGTTGGCCTTGCAGGAGTAAGTACCAAACCAACATATTGATGATCGCAAGAAGACCTGCGCCTAAAAAAAACGGTCGAAACCCTAAATTAAATAGCGAGAAGTTAGGAGGGATTTTTTTGTGTTGGTCTAGGTTTAACACGGTCATTGGGTTCTCCTTATGAGCCTAATCTTAGGCATAAAACTGACCTCACCCCATCCTCACTACCCTTGTCAGGGAAGGGGTGATAAAGTGAGATACAGTATGGACTATTTTACCTCTTTTTGCCAAGGGATAGGTTAGGAGGGGCTAGATGTCATCCAAGTTGGGTAATTTCCCTTTCGCTTCGGCAATTTCACGGGCGGCAGCCAATAACGCCAAACGTGCCACTACGCCGTAAGCATAAAAACGGTTGGGGCTGGCATCGGGGGTTTGGGTATTGTCGGGCATCACGCAAGACTCTTCAAAGGAGAGTGGTTCAAAGTGCATGCCCGGTGAGTTTAAATTATCGGTGGCCGTTTTGCCGGTGTGTACACGGTAAAACCCACCCACAACATGGCTTCCAATCATGTATACCACGGGTTCGGCTACCGCACCTTCTACTTCTTCATAGGTATAGACCCCTTCTTGCACCAGCATCTGTTCGACTTGTAAGCCCTCTTTGACTGAGGACATTTTGTTACGTTGTTTGCGGTTTAGATTCAAAATGTCTTCAGGACTGTTGACTGACATAATCGCCATGCCATAAGTCCCGCTGTCGGATTTTACAATCACAAAGGGTGTACAGCTGATATCATGGGTTTCGTAATACTGTTTGGTATCGTCCAATACTTGATTAACCGTTTCTGCCAACTCCTCTAGGCCAGTGCGCTCTTTAAAGTTAATGGGGCCACAGGCAATAGAGGTAGGGTTAATGAGCCACGGGTCAATGTCGATGAGTTTGGCAAAGGCGTGGGATACGTCGGAATAGTGCATAAAATGTTCGGTTTTAAAGCGATCTGCCCAGCCGAGTTCCATAGGGGGGAGTAACATTTGTTCAATGTTTTCTAATATTTCAGGGCGACCGCCCGATAGATCATTATTTAGTAGTACCGCACAAGGAAAGAATCCAGTGACCCCAACGCGACTGTTCTCACGAATGAGTGGCTCTAAGATAATTTGATTGCCTGAGGGCAGGTTAATGGGAGTCGGTTTATTTAAATCGGCAATGAGCGAGCCAAATCGCACTTCGTACCCTGCGGTTTCTAAAATGGTTTGCAGGGAAAAGAGGTTCTCTAAATAGAAGGTATTTCGGGTGTGGTTTTCAGGAATAATTAAGACTCCATCGGCCACTGGGCAGGCTTGGGTAATAACGGTTTGAGCGGCATGAACGGCTAACGAACGTAAATCGGGGTGCAAGTTGTTAAAGCCAGCAGGAAATAAATTGGTATCCACCGGCGCCAGTTTATAGCCCGCATTGCGTAAATCGACAGAGCAGTAAAAAGGGGCAGGGGTGTTTTTGAACTGCTTACGAAACCAAGCTTCAATGTCCATTCGATTGTCTAAAAGGTGTTGTTCAAGTTCTAATAACGGCCCTTTTAGAGCGGTTTGAAGATGGGGGACTTGGCTGGTGGATGGCATTGAACGTTCTCTTGGAATTGTAAAAGTTTGTATTATAAGCCCTAATTTTCAGTTAGAAACAGATAAATTTGTGTTTCAAGTAGAGTCTTTGGGTTTTAAAAGAATTTTTTGGTTTTGGGAAACGATTTATTTTGATGATAAAAAAAGGGTAGCTGGGCTACCCTTGTTATTAAGGAATCTCTGAATAAGTCTCTTAATTTTTGGCCGTTTAAAAGTCGAGGCGTACTCCTGTGCCAATCAGTTCAGAATCGACATCGGTATCAAACCTTAAGTATTCGGCATAAATATCAACGGTATCAAAAATATCGAATGCAAACCCAACCCCACTAAAGAGATCGAGTCCATCAAAGTCCCCTTTGGAGCCACTGGTGTAGGTTTCGCTATTGATAGAGGCAAGCCCCGCTTTGGCATAAAGTTCAAAAAAAGGGCCAATTGGTAAATAAGCCACACCTGCTAAGGTAACAGCAGAACCTTCTACGGTATTACCGTTTTTGCTGTAATTGCCTAAATCATAATACCCTAGCTCTGCTGACAGCATTAAAACACCTATATCCAGAGCTTGGTAACCAAGAAATCCTGCGGGTACGATATCGTCATCACTAAAAAGATTTGTGTCTATGCTGGATTTATAAGCTCCGGCACCAATATAAAAGCCATCTGCACTGGCAGTGGATGTGGATAAAGCGAGAGAGGTAGCCAAGCTGATTCCGAGTATTGATTTAAGTATGTTTTTCATTGTATTTCTCCAAGGTATTTTTTGAATAAAGAACCTTTGCCCTCCCCCCCAGTATTGCAAAGGTTAAGAAGCTTATCTGAAAAGAAAAAACCGACAAACTCCTAGGGCATTATAAGGTAAAAAATTTTTTTTAACGGCTAAAATCGCCCCAAAGTGCTTGCAGTATGGCAATAACGGCAGGGCCTGCAGTTTCGGTGCGTAAAATTCTGGGGCCAAGTTGTATGGGGGTTAAGCCAGCTTGTTTGGCTTGTTGCACTTCACTCTCGGTCAGCCCGCCCTCAGCGCCGATGAGCAGTTGGATAGGGGGGGAGAATTTTGGGTATTCAAGGCTTTTTAGTGAGTGTGGGGCGTAAGGGTCGAGTATTAAGCCAAAGAGGGGGGGACAGAATTTTTGTGCGAGCCATTCGCCATAGGTTTTAATGGGGTGTATGGTTGGAATCATCACACGACCACTTTGCTCGCAAGCATTTATGGCAATGGTTTGCCAGTGCTGTAAGCGTTTTTCATACTTTTCGGGAGACAATTTAATATCACAGCGTTCGGTTAAAATGGGCTGAATGCTCGTGACTCCCAACTCCACCGCTTTTTGAATGCTGTAATCCATTCGGTCACCTTTGGAGATGGCTTGCACTAAAGTAATGTTAAGCGGCGACTCGGTGTGAGGCTGGCTAACCTCTTCAATGCAAAAATCGGCACTGCGCCGACTGGTGACAAGGAGTTTTCCCGTGGCAAGAAAGCCTTTGCCATTAAAGGCTTCCATGGCAAAATTATTTTTTAAACGTAATACCGTTAAGGCATAGTGCGCTTGCTCTTTAGGAAGCGGGATCGTTTGATT
>WFPP01000014.1 GCA_015487495.1 Thiomicrorhabdus sp. | reverse complement strand
GGGTAACGTGAAAAGTAGAGATTGATGTACTCTTGTGCGGTTCCACGTGAAACGTTAAGTTGCTTGGCGAGGCCAAAGGCGGACATGCCGTAAATTAATCCAAAGTTAACGGCTTTGGCACTGCGACGTTGTTCGATGGTGACTTGATCCAGTGCCACACCAAAAATCTCAGCGGCAGTGGCTTGGTGAATGTCCAACCCTTGTGAAAAGGCATTAAGCAGTCCTTGATCGCCAGATAAGTGTGCCATGATTCTAAGCTCAATTTGAGAGTAATCGGCGGCCACCAGTTGGTAGCCTTTTCGTGCAATAAAGGCTTGTCGAATGCGTCGTCCTTCGGCGGTACGAATGGGAATGTTTTGTAAGTTGGGTTCGGTAGAGGACAATCGTCCCGTTGAGGCCACGGCTTGCTGGTAGGAAGTGTGAATGCGTCCAGTATCGGGATCAATTTGTTTGGGCAACGAATCGGTGTAAGTAGATTTGAGCTTGGCAAGACTGCGGTATTCTAATATTAAAATGGGCATTTCATGCCCTTTCTCGGCCAGCTCGGCCAAAACGGGTTCGGCAGTTGAGGGTTGTCCTTTAGGGGTCTTTTTAATAATGGGCAGTTCCAGCGTTTCAAACAGCACTACTTGCAGTTGTTTGGAAGAGTTAAGGTTAAAATCGCTGCCTGCCATTAAGTGTGCTTTTTGTTCAAGCTCAGCTAATTTAAGCGTGATTTCTTCACTCTGTTTGGCTAACATATCGGTGTCCAGTAACACGCCATTTCGTTCCATGTGTGCTAAAACGGGCATTAAAGGCATTTCTATGTCGGTAAATACGTTCTTTAAGGTTGGTTCTGCTTCTAACTGTTTCCAAAGTGTTTTATGAAGTTGCAGGGTAATGTCGGCATCTTCGGCAGCATAAGGGGCGGCGGTTTTGATCTCTATTTGGTTGAATTTAAGTTGTTTTTTGCCTTTTCCTGCAATCTCTTCAAAGTGAGTGGTGCGGTGGTTTAGGTATTTAAGCGCTAAATCGTCCATATTGTGGCGAGTGGCCACGCTGTTTAAGGTATACGATTCCAACATGGTATCAAACTGAATGCCTTTGAGTGAGATACCGTGATTTTGCAACACATGCCAGTCATATTTTAAATTTTGACCACATTTAAAGATATTTTCATCTTCTAAAATCGGTTTAAGTTGTTCTAAAACAATATGTAAATCCAGTTGTTTGGGGGCATTGTCATAATCGTGTGCTAAAGGAATGTAGCAAGCGAGATTTCTGTTTGAATCCTCTGGATTTTCAATGGCAAAACAGAGCCCTACAATTTGAGCTTGCAGAGTATTTAATGAGGTGGTTTCGGTATCAATCGCAAACAGTTTAGCCTTTTTAAGGCGCTCCACCCAGCGTTCAAACTGTGCGGTGGTGTAAACCGTTTCATAGTGTTGTTGGGTGTTGACTGCGGCACTTTCAATTGGGGTTTGAGAGGGGGAGGAAGAATTTTTATCACTGTTTGTTGTAATGGGTGCAGGTGCTTTTGTGCCGGTAGTTTTGGTAAAAGGTACTTGTCCAACCATGACTTGATTAAGCCAATTTTTTAAGTCGTATTCGGCAAACAGTTCTTGTAAGCGCTCCATATTGGCAGGGTGGCGCTGAATGTCCTCTAAACGAACGGGCAAGTCGCAATCCTGTTTAATGGTGGTTAGTTGTCGGGACAGCAACAGTTGGTCAATATTGTTACGCAAATGTTCGCCAATTTTTCCACCAATCATTGGGGCATTGGCAATAAGGTTGTCAATATTACCAAAAGCATTAAGCCATTTAACCGCTGTTTTGGGGCCACACTTGGGTATGCCGGGAATATTGTCAGAGCTGTCGCCCACTAACGCTAAATAATCAATAATTTGATCAGGACGTACACCAAATTTTTCCACCACCGAATCCGGAGTTAAAAACGTGTTGTTCATGGTATTAATCAAGGTAACGTGGTCATTCACCAGTTGGGCTAAATCTTTATCGCCTGTAGAGATGAGTACATTGTGTTTGGTTGCGGCAGCTTGTTGGGCAAAGGTGCCCATCACATCATCGGCTTCTACCCCATCAATGACCAATAGTGGCAGTCCCAGAGCTTTGACTATTTCATGAATGGGCTTGATTTGAGAACGAAGTTCGTCGGGCATGGGCGGGCGATGTGCTTTGTATTCCGAATACATTTCATGGCGAAAGGTCGGGCCTTTGGCATCAAAAATAACCGCCATTTTTTCAGGCTGGTATTTTTCAAGTAATTTTCCCAGCATATTAATGACCCCAAAAATGGCACCGGTTGCTTGGCCTTTTCCGTTAGTTAAAGGCGGCATACCGTGAAACGCCCTAAAAAGATAGGAAGAGCCATCCACTAAAATAAAAGGGCTGTCTGGGTTGGTGTGGATTTGTGGAGTAGATTCAGTCATTTTTATGCCTAATATGGTAAAATTTGTTGCATTATTTTACCAATTATTCGCTCATTCAAAGAGACTTTAAATTTTATGTCTGTCTACACCGTTGTTGAAGAAACCCAGCTAATTGATTTTTTAAAAGATTATGATGTAGGCATTTTAGACAATTTTGAAGGCATCAGTGCAGGCATAGAAAATACGAATTACTTTGTGAACACCCTTAAAAAGGGTCAACGTCTGCAATTTGTGTTGACCATTTTTGAACACCACTCATTTGAAGAGTTGCCTTATTTTTTAAACATTATGGCGTTTATGGCGGAACATCAAATTCCAACAGCACACCCCATACCGACACGCTCCAATGGTTATTTAAAAGAGCTCTGTGGTAAACCCGCCGCACTGGTTGAGCGTTTAAAAGGGGGTGGCGTCGAAACACCGTCTCTGACTCAATGCGGTGTGATGGGCGAACAATTGGCGGCATTTCACTTGGCTGGACTGGAATACGAGCCATTTCGTGCCAATGACCGCGATTTGGATTGGATGCAACAAACCTATCAAACGATTCAACCCCATTTAAGTGCAGAGGAGTCGGCATTAATTGAAGATGAGTTGGCCTTTCAACATGGTGTGGATTGGGAGCACTGCCCTAAAGGGGTAACGCACGCCGATCTGTTTTGTGATAACGCTCTATTTGATGGCGATACCTTATCAGGGATTATTGATCTGTATTACGCTTGCCACTCCTCTTTTTTATACGATTTGGCAGTGATGGTGAATGACTGGTGCCGTGTTCATACCGATATACCTGAAGCGATTAAATTTGATCACACTAAAATACAGACCATGCTGGATGCGTATCAAAGCAAACGACCTTTAACGGATGTAGAACAATCCGTTTGGCCAGCGGCACTGCGTTTGGCCGCATTGCGCTTCTTTTTATCGCGCCTAAAAGACAAACACATGCCACGTGAAGGCGAAATGACCCAAATAAAAGACCCCAATGTGTTTAAACAAATATTAACCATTCACCAATCTCATTAACCTTTTTTAGGAGATAGACATGTATTACATTGCAG
>WFPP01000013.1 GCA_015487495.1 Thiomicrorhabdus sp. | reverse complement strand
CTAGAAAACGGAAGGGTTGTGCTAAACGCCATTGGGGACTGGTGTTGGTTGAAAAACGCTGATGGTATGAAATGGAGGACGAAGTAAAGCTTTGGTCTTGTAAGTCCAGATAATATTCTGGTAACTCTTTTGGCATGACCAAGCCTTTGTATGCCAATAGCTGGCTGTTTAATGAGGCGATATAAAAATCGTGGTCATTGGCTTCAATGGCAATTTCGGTTTTACGGCGTGCGGTAAACAGTAAGCGATTAAACGCGGCTTCGGTCATGCCTTCAGGTGCATTAACGAAAATTTGTTCAATTTGAGGCTCCATGTTGCTTGCTTGTGTTCCAAGAACGCTTGAGTTGACGGGAACTTGACGCCAGCCTGCAATGGTGAGTCCTTTATTGGTTAATTTTTCTTCTAGTACGTTTCGAGCGAGGGAAGCTTTGTTGTTATCTTTGTTTAAAAAGATCATACCAACGGCATAAATAGGCGAGAGTTCATAGCCTAAGTGTGCGGCTTCTGCTTGCAAGAAGGCATTTGGTTTTTTGATGAGCAGGCCACAACCATCCCCTGTACACCCGTCTGCGGCCACACCACCACGGTGTGTCATATTGGTGAGAGATTCAATCGCAATTTTTACCACTTTGTGGCTGGGTTTGTCGTCTATATTGGCGATTAAACCAAAACCACAGTTCTCTTTTTCAAACTCAGGGGAGTAGAGGTCTGTTAAATTGAGACCAGATTGGGCTTGTAAGGGGGTCATATTCGGTTTCCTGTCGGTCAAATAGTACACATACTTAAATGGCTGTCAGCGGTAACTTGTTGAAATGTAATGAAATTATCTGCTTTTAGCGACTTTAAAAGATAAAATTAAGAGCGGAATTATACTGCATTAGGGAGGGGTGAATCAAGTCTAAGTGGTGTGGGTGGCCTAGAGTAGGGGGGTAAAGATTCGGCTGAAGTTTTCAAGTAAGCGATAGAGTTTGCTGTCATTTGGTTGATAGGGAAGGCTGTTTTTTTGAAGTGAGGTAAACCATGTTTGCATTTGCTGGATAAGCGGTTTGGAATAGAGAATGTTAACGATTTCGTGATTGATAAACAGTGAGCGATAATCCAGATTGGCTGATCCAAGGATTAGACAATGTTTATCAATTAAAATCATTTTTGCGTGTAGCATTGTGCTTTGTTCATAGTCAATGCGGCCACCCGTTTCAACAATTTCTCTCATGTAAGAGGTTCGTCCTAGGTCAAATAAAAAATGATCTGATTTTTTGGGGATGATGATGTCTACCTTAACGCCTCGTTTAATGGCGATGAGCAGTGCGTTCATAATGGCGCTATCAGGAATAAGGTAGGGGGTGACAATTTTAATGTTTGTTTGTGCGCTGTACAGGCAATGCAGCAGGCTTTCAAAGAGCGGGTCATGATGAATGTCAGGCCCTGATGGGATGGTTTGAATAATATCGTTAGTGGTGTTTTGCATAGGTTGAATGTTGTTGCTGAATGAGCAGGGAGCGACTTGACTGGTGCTGTAGAGCCAGTCGGAGTTAAAAATGCACTGGTGGTGCTGGCTGGCGGTTCCTTGTGTTTTAAGCATAAGGTCTTTCCACCGGCCTTGGGGGGGCGTTGTGTGTTTGGAGCCAAAGTAGTCGTTAGAAATATTTACCCCCCCTGTTAGCAGTGTGGATTGGTCAAATAGATATATTTTTCGATGGTTCCGCAGGTTGATTCGACTGTGTAAGAGAGAGCTGAAGAGTGGTTGAAAAAAAGCATAATGACCTCCTGCTTGAACGAGTGGTTGTAGAGCGGAGCGGTTTTTATACAGTGAAAAAGAGCCAATGGCATCCATAAGCAGTCGAACATCCACTCCTTGTTGTGCTTTTTGAGTGAGGGCGTTGAGGATGGCTTGCCCTGTGTTGTCTGCCTGAAAGATATAGGTTTGCAGGTGAATGCTGATTTGTGCACGCTGTATTTCAGACAGGATTTGATGAAACATGTCGGTAGGGTCTTCGTGGATACTGGTAAGGTTGCCGTGCGTGGTACTGGAAATTTGGTTGGCTTTTAGAAGTTGATTGAGTTGCTGTGCCAGAGGGGTTTGTAACGGAGGGTTGGAAAGGGGGTCCAGAGTGATTTCTGGGGTTTTTCGTTTTGCTAAAAATTTGCGAGAACCAAAAAAGACATAGAGCAGTAGGCCAATAAATGGCAGGAGAAGAAGGGTAAGCAACCAAACCATTAGGTTTTGTGGCGAGCGGCGTTGGTACAGCATGTGCAACGTGGCACCAATGACGAAAAAAATGTAAAGAAAATAGGCCCAAGAGAGGGTGGGGCTTAATGGTTCAATCATTTGATTGCTGCTTTTTTATTTAAAAAAATTTTAAAAATAAGACGTTGTATCAGGATAAAGAGCCTCTCCTCAGTCTTGATTTGATCTGAGAAGAGGGAGGAATGCTAAGAAGGTGTACGGAGACTGATTCCGGTCATCTCTTCAGGTTGTTTGATGTCCATTAAGTCCAGCAGGGTTGGCATAACGTCTGGTAAGGCACCACCTGTACGCAAGGACAGCAGTTGGGGGCCAAAATACACCAGAGGCACTGGGCAGGTTGTGTGCGAGGTAAGGGGTTTTCCTGTTTGTGGATCAATCAGCATCTCTATATTACCGTGGTCGGCGGTAATAACCAGCTGACCACCTGCTTTTTTAATGGCATCCAGTATTTTACCAATGGCGGTATCGACAGCTTCGACGGCTTTAATACAGGCATCAAATTTTCCAGTATGTCCAACCATATCTGGGTTGGCAATGTTGCAAATGAAGGTGTCGTATTTGTCGGAATCAATTGCTTTAACCAGATTTTCGGTGAGTTCTGCAACACTCATTTCAGGTTTGAGATCGTAGGTTCGTACTTTAGGAGAGGGGATTAAAATTCGGTCTTCACCTTGATAAGGCTCTTCAATGCCTCCATTTAAAAAGAAGGTGACGTGTGCGTATTTTTCGGTTTCTGCTATACGCAGTTGACGCAGTTTATATTTTGCAATGACCTCACCAAATGTATTTTTAAGCTTGGTTGGGCGGTAAGCTACGCTGGCTCCAAATCTTTCAAAGCTTTTATTGTATTGTGTTAGGGTTACAAAGCCACTTAGAATGGGGGTCTTGCAGCGGTGAAAGTCGCCAAAATCATCTGTAATAAAGGCGCTGGTTAGTTGGCGAGCACGGTCAGAACGGAAGTTCATAAAAAGAATGGAGTCTCCATCTTTTACTTTAATTTTTTTGCCTTTTTTATTCAAAATGGCAGTGGGCTGGATGAATTCGTCTGTTTCATTTCGTGCATAAGCCATTTCAATGGCCTCTTGGGCGGATTTTGCTTTAAATTCAGATTGGCCACAGCAAATGACATCATAAGCTTCTTGGGTACGTTCCCAGCGTGAATCCCTGTCGAGTGCATAAAATCGACCAGTGACACTGGCAATGCACCCTCCTTTAATGGATTTTAGATGTTTTTCAATTTCGGTGATGTAGGTTTGTGCGCTTTTTGGAGCGGTGTCGCGCCCATCGGTAAAAACGTGTAGATACGTTTTCGCTCCGCGCTCAACGGCCAAAGTTAAAGAGGCTTTTATGTGATGGATGTGTGAGTGTACTCCTCCATCAGACAGGAGAGCCATGATGTGTACAGCATTGTCACGATCATTGGCTTTATCTATCGCGCTTAATAATGCATTATTATTAAAGAAGCGACCATCATCAATGTCCTTTTGAATGCGGGTTAGCTCTTGATACACGACTCGACCAGCACCAAGGTTCATGTGCCCTACCTCTGAATTTCCCATTTGTTCGTTTGGTAGACCAACATCGATTCCTGATGTGCTGATTAGGGTGTGAGGGTGATGGGCGATGAGTTTATCCCAGTTAGGAGTATTGGCTTGTGCAATGGCGTTGTGTTCTGTCTCTTTTCTGTAGCCCCAGCCATCTAAAATAAGAAGCCCAGTTGGACGCTGTTTAATTTTGATTTTTGGTTTAAGTTCTTGAGCCATGTGTGGTTTCTACCGTAAATAATTAACAAATTACATTCATTGTAGCGAGTTTCGCTGGTAAAATCATCAGGTTTGATTGTTAAGATATTACAGAGGTCGATATGTTTAGTGAATTTGTCCAGGAGCAGACGTTATTATTTGTTGCGTTAGCGATTGTGGTGGCGATGTTAATTTATAGCTATGTGGGGGATCGCTTGTCAGGGTTTAAGTCTGTTAATACCGATGAGGCGACTCGTTTATTTAATGACGGTGCGTTTTTATTGGATGTTCGTGGTACGAATGAATATAAGGAAGGGTTTATTGGTGATGCGGTGAATGTGACGGTATCAGAACTTGGTACTCGATTAAATGTATTGCCAAAGGATAAGGAAAAACCGATTTTAATTTATTGTTTGAGTGGTGCTCGTTCGGCTAAAGCGGCTTCGGTGTTGGTAAAGGAAGGTTATAAAAATGTCTTTAATTTGACGGGCGGAATTAATGCATGGAAAGCTGCGAACTTACCTGTTGCAAAGGCAAAATCAAAAAAAGCAAAAAAGAAAGCGGGAAGCAAGTGATGCCTGGTTTAAGCTCTAAAGAGTATGCTCAACCAGAGGTGGTGGTTTATTTAACAAAATTGTGTCCTTTTTGTATTATGGCGTCTCGTTTGTTGGATTCAAAAGGGGTGAACTACCATGCCATTGATGTAGGGAATGACTCTGAGCTTTGGTCCGAAATGGCCTCTAGGTCTGGTGGACGGCAAACCGTTCCACAAATTTTTATAGGAGATCATCATGTTGGTGGATTTGATGATTTGTCTGCGGCAGATAAGCGTGGTGAAATTGATTCTTTGCTATCTGCATTAAAATAGTTTCTTATGCCGTTTATTGTGTGTAAGCATCTTTCAAGTTATATAAGGAATAAGTTATGTCTGAAACAGCACAGCATGTTTTTTCAATTCAAAAAATTTACACAAAAGATATTTCATTTGAATCTCCTAACGCGCCAGCTATTTTTGCGTCTGAATTTCAACCACAATTATCAATCGATTTAAATGTTGAAACAAAGAAGTTGAGTGCAGATGTGTTTGATGTGGTGGTGCGAGTTACAGCAACGACAAAAGTAGACGAAAAAACGGCTTTTTTATGTGAGGTTGAGCAAGCGGGTGTGTTTGGGATTTCAGGTTTTACTGAAGAGGAAATGGGGTATATGCTGGCTGTTCAGGCACCTGGAATCTTGTTCCCGTATGCACGTGAAACGGTTTCAGATTTGGTTACTAGGGGTGGTTTTCCTCAATTATTATTAGAGCCAGTTAACTTTGAGGTTATGTATCATGAGCATCTTCAGCGTGCTGAAGCCAAGGACGATGGTGAGACGCCTGTTGTACAGTAGTTTGATATGTCCTTAGAAAAATGGCCCACTTCAACTAAGAGTCCCTGTCGTATTGCCGTGCTTGGTGCCGGTTCCTGGGGAACGGCTTTGGCGATTCATTTGGCCAGAGCGGGGCATAATGTAACACTTTGGTCTCATTGTTCGGAGCATGTGGCATGTATGAAGCGGCAACGTGAAAACACACGTTATCTTTCGGGTGTGCCCTTCTCGGCTTCTCTTTTTGTTAGTGACTCTCTTGAGGAGACGATTCCATTAGTTGATGCTGTGTTACTGGTTGTTCCTAGTGATGCATTTAAGCAGGTGTTGAAAATGCTTTCTAACCAAGTGTTAGGCCGTAAGTTACATGTGGCTTGGGCAACAAAGGGGTTTGAACCCGGTGCGCAGTGTTTGTTGCATCAAGTGGCTTTAAGTGTGTTGGGTGGAAATACGGGTGTGACGGTTTTATCTGGCCCTACCTTTGCCCTGGAGGTTGCGAAAGGCTTGCCAACGGCGATGGTAAGTGCTTCTGAGGATGCTTTGGAGGCACAATATTGGGCAGATTTGTTTCACTTTGATGCATTTCGTGTTTATACGCAAATGGACATTGTCGGAGTTGAGGTGGGTGGTGCCTATAAAAATATTATTGCGATTGCAACCGGATTAAGTGATGGTTTGGGCCTGGGTGCGAATGCAAGAGCAGCTTTGATTTCTCGGGGGATGGCTGAGATGATGCGGTTTGGGCAGGCTTTAGGGGGGCAGCCAGAAACTTTAATGGGATTAGCGGGATTAGGTGATTTAGTGTTGACTTGCACAGATGATCAGTCTCGTAACCGGCGTTTTGGTAAGATTTTGGCAGAAAGTAATCAATCTGCTGGAGTGGTTATGGAGGAAATTGGTCAGGTGGTTGAGGGGGTTAAGGCTGTTAAGATTGTAAAAAAAATGGCAGAATTTTTGCGGTTGGATTTGCCAATTATGGAGCAGGTGTATCAAATTGTTTCTGAACAAATTTTGCCTAAAGAGGCTGCACAGGCCTTATTGGCTCGTGTAGGTAAGTCAGAAACAAAATCGTTGTTGTGAAGGTATCTCTGAATAAGTCCATTTTTTTTATCAGGAACAAGCATGTAAATCATTGAGTTAATGAAATCACGAGAATGTTGATTGGGACTTAATTTAGAGGTTTCTTAAGGTTTTTTGGGTTACAGTGTCATGTTAAAGTCCAGTTGGCGCCAAGCCTCATAGGCCATAACAGAAACGGCGTTGGCAAGGTTTAAGCTACGTCCGCCAGGCGTCATGGGTATGGTTAGTCGTTGTGCTTCAGGAAGACTTTCAATCACCTCAGCAGGAAGGCCACGAGTTTCAGGGCCAAATAAAAAAGCATCACCGTTCTCAAATGTGGGTTCGGTATAATAACGCGTTGTTTTGGTGGTGAGTGCAAACACTCGATTGGGCTGAATGGCTTCTAGGCAGGCTGTTAGGTTTTGATGTTCTTGTACATTAGCAAGCTCCGCGTAGTCAAGCCCTGCTCGACGGACTTTCTTTTCGCTTAGGTCAAATGCAATGGGATGAATCAGATGTAAATGTGCGCCCATGTTGGCACTTAGGCGGATTAAAGCCCCTGTGTTTTGGGGGATTTCAGGTTCATAAAGAATAATATGTAACATAATTTTAGGTATCGTCTGTGATTGATTTGTCAGTAAATATATGTGGAATTCAATGCGCCTCTCCCGTTGCGATGGCATCGGGAAATGCAGGTTATGGCATAGAATACCAGTCTGTCTCGGGCTTTACCAATCGAGATGTGGGGGCAGTGTTTCTGAAGGGGACTACGCTAGAGCCACGCTTGGGTAATAAGTCTGATCGGGTGATGGAGTCGGCGAGTGGTTTATTGAACTCCATTGGCTTGCAAAATCCAGGTGCGCAGGTTGTGATTAATGAGTATTTGCCTAAGCTGGATTTAAGCGAATCTCAGTTTATTATTAATGTTTCTGGATCCAGTATTGAAGAGTATGCTGAGATTGTGCGCCAATTTGATCAAACCGCTTTACCCGCGATGGAAATTAATATCTCATGTCCGAATGTAAAGAAAGGGGGGGCAGCGTTTGGTAATGATCCCGATATGGCTGCACGAGTGGTTGAAGCGTGTCGAAAAAGTACTTCAAAGCCATTAATCGTAAAGCTTTCTCCCAATCAGACGGATATTGTAGAGGGTGCGCGTCGAGTGATTGACGCGGGGGCGGATGCGTTGTCGGCGATCAATACCTTGATGGGAATGCAGATTGATATTCATTCCAAGATGCCAACTTTGGGAAATAATCAAGGTGGATTGTCTGGCCCTGCCATTAAGCCAGTTGCTTTGTTGAAAGTTCATCAAGTGTATCAAGTGGCCAAGCAACATGATGTTCCTATTATTGGTTTGGGCGGGATTGCAAGTACAGAAGATGCCATTGAGTTTT
>WFPP01000012.1 GCA_015487495.1 Thiomicrorhabdus sp. | reverse complement strand
CCCTTATGCTCTGCATTTTTATGAAAGTGAATATTGCACAAATTCATTTTTTCATAAGCTGGTGCAGGACTAAATACTCTAGCATTATGCCCAACAACGGAATCAATATCCCGTGGTGACTGAGGCCCAAACCCCTTGTTTTCTGTATTTTTTGCAAGCATATCTCTTTGAGCCGAAATAACTTGATCAGAAACATGCGTATCAGTACCCGCTTTATTTTCTGGTGTTGTCACACAAGCTGTGAGCAGAGACGTTGTGACAATTGCTGTCAGTGTTTTTATCATCGTTACATACCTTTTTAAGTTTTTTAAAGTTTTTAAATAAACTCAAAAGGACAAGCCACCTATTTACATTGTTTTTCATTACTGACAAGCAAACTAAGCCATAGAACATAGGTGTTTATTAACTTAATTGACTCATTGAAAATACAATCCCCCCTATAAATTGGCGATCTCACTCCTAATTGAGGGTCAAATATACTACATCATTTCGTATTTTATTTTTAGAAGAGTTTGACGGATTAAAAAGCTCCCCCCTTTAAATTTTTTCTTCACACATACAACTCAAGTGGCGGCTCATTACTTAAACGCTTAATAATATCCCCTCTGGTCACGATTCCCACTGGGGTTTCGTAAGGGTTCATAATAACCAAGGCACCAATATCATACTGGCTTAGTACAGCCGCAACATGGCGAATATCAGTGCCTTCTGTTGTCGTAACCACCTGCTCCTGCATAAGTTCGCCAACCGTTTCTCGTTTAACGCCTTCCAACAAGCCATCTTTACTGACAATCACGCGACACAACAAATCTCTTTGCGAAATAATGCCAACCAATTTTCCTTCCCGAATTACAGGTAAATGTTGAATATGCTGCTCTTGCATCAATCGCCAGGCTTCTTCCAAGCTGTTTTCATCCGAAATAACGCTCACTGGCGTACTCATAATTTCTGCAACCCGAACCACCACTCGTCGAACCGGCTCTTTTTTTGTGGTTTCATAAGCTTTAATCGCCGCATGCCCTGACGACTTTTGATCCTGATGCAAATCAAGATCGGCAATCATATCAAACCCTTTTGTAACATCATCTTCAAGCGGGTTACTACGCTTGACTGGATCCAGCCGAAGCGGAGGCATTTTTTGAGATGCCCCTATAAAACTTTGCCCTTCTCGAGAATACACAATAAACATAAGAAATCCCCCTATCACTCAATTAAGGAAGTGCTATATCTACCTTAACGGCTGATAATGAAAAATACTTATCTTTTTTTTATTTTTTTGTTTTTAAAAATTAAATAATACGCATTGAGAGCAGTAGATAATTCCGCAGTATTTGACTATACTATTCGAGTTTTAAACAAACAATCAAACTTACAAAGGATATTAATATGTCAGTTCTTGTCACAAAACAAGCTCCCGATTTTACTGCGGCGGCGGTTCTTGCCGATGGTTCTATCGTTGATAATTTCAACCTAAAAAGCCACATTGCAGGTAAATATGCTGTTGTTTTCTTTTACCCATTAGACTTCACTTTCGTATGTCCTTCTGAAATATTAGCATTTGACCACCGCGTTGAAAAATTTAAATCCCTTAATACAGAAGTTATCGGTATTTCGGTTGACTCCCAATTCACACACAACGCTTGGCGCAACACACCAGTAAACGAAGGTGGACTAGGCCCCGTTAAATTCCCACTGGTTGCCGACCTTGGTGGCTCCATTATGGAAGCATACGGTATTGTTCATCCTGCCAATATCGCGCTACGTGGTGCCTTTTTAATTGATCTGGATGGTGTTGTTCGTCACCAAGTGGTCAACGACCTTCCACTAGGGCGTAACGTAGACGAAATGGTTCGCATGGTTGAAGCCCTTCAGTTCCATGAAGAAGTTGGCGAAGTTTGCCCCGCAGGCTGGAACAAAGGCGATGAAGGTATGTCAGATACTCCCGAAGGAGTCGCAGACTACCTAAGCAAACATTCTGACAAACTGTAATTGAATCGTTAAAATGACATCATTCAATTAAACGTCTAAAAAAAGCCGTCAAATGACGGCTTTTTTTTTTATGGAGTCTGTTTTGCAACAACAACTAAAAATCTACCAACAACGCATTAACCAAAAACTGCAACACCACTTAAAACAACTGCATCACAAACACCCCACTATTCCACGCACTCTTGTTGAAGCGACAGAGTACGCGACGCTCAACCAAGGAAAGCGGCTTCGCCCTGCCTTAATTTATGCCATAGGCGATGCACTCAATATTCCATTAAACCAACTTGACAGCGCTGCTTGCGCCATTGAATTCATTCACAGTTACTCCCTGGTACACGACGACCTACCCGCAATGGACGATGACGACCTGCGACGAGGACAACCCACCTGTCATATTCAATACGATGAAGCCACCGCTATTTTAGTAGGCGATGCCCAGCAAGCATTCGGGTTTCAATTGCTCAGTAACGACGCCTCTGTTTCTGACACTCATAAAATAGACCTGATTCAGATTCTCAGTCAAGCCTGCGGCATTGAAGGGATGATTGGTGGCCAGATGATGGACATACAGTCTGAAGGAATTTTACCCGAATTAACACAACTCAAAACCATGCACCAAATGAAAACCGGCGCACTCATCAATGCTGCCCTCCATATGGGAGCCTGCCAAAGCCCGCTGTACCCTCAATTAAAAGAGCACCTTACCCAATACGGCCAAGCCGTTGGCCTTGCTTTTCAAGTACAAGACGATATTTTAGACATTGAGAGCGATACCGAAACCTTAGGCAAACCACAAGGTAGCGACCAAGCCGCCAACAAGTCCACTTATCCTAGGCTACTTGGACTAAAAAAAGCCAAAACCTATCGAGATCAGTTAATTGCCGATGCACAAAGTTGCTTAAAAAACATGGCCATTCAAAGCCCTTTTTTAAGTGAATTTACCTTGTACATTGCAAAAAGAGGGCACTAAAATTAAAAAAAAGCTTAAAACGAACCCTCAACGCCTCACTTCCAATAAATAAGCCTTTTCGTTATAATGCCATTCCTTTAATTTTTAGTACAGAAATCAATATTATGGCTCAAACCTTTATCCTAAAAACGCTTTTGGACTTTGCCTCTGCACACAGCTTGCGAGGCTATCCTGGTGACTGTGCAAAACTGCACGGCCATAACTGGAAAATTGAAGTACAGGTCTCAGGCTCAAAACTAAACAGCGTGGGTATGGTCATTGATTTTAAAGAGATTAAACGCCAAACCAAAAAAGTGATTAAAGCACTGGATCACACCTATTTAAACGACCACCCTCACTTTAAAGAGACCAACCCAACGGCTGAAAACATTGCGGTATACCTATTTCGTGAAATTCAAACACGCATTAATGACGATGGCGTTAAAATGCACAGCATCACCGTTTGGGAAAATGACCGAAACTGCGTCACTTACTCAGAATAACGTTCGCATTAAATAAAACTCCTGCTAAAATCATGGGTTCTATTCACAAGCCAATGAGTTCCACTCTAACATGACCTCCATCTCACTCACTCAACTTCTCATTTTTAGCGGTTTTTTAGGCCTTATTTTTGGCAGCTTTATCTCCATGCTCAGTTGGCGCTTGCCTCGTATTATGGAACATGACGGCTCTGAACAACTGAAAATCATTAGCATGGGGGGGTCAAAATGCCCGCAATGCGACAGCGAACTACCCTGGTATCGACTCATCCCGTTGTTTAGCTGGTTAGCCAGTCGTGGCCAATGCCACCACTGCCACGTTAAAATCTCTGCTCGCTACCCCATTATTGAATTAACCACAGCCATCGGAACCATTTTGGTTGCCTGGAAATTTGGCCTCACCCCAATGGGCTATATGGCTCTGGCTTTTACACTCATTTTAATTACAATTTGCGTCATTGATTTTGAGCACCAACTTATTTTGGACAACTTGAGCCTTCCTCTTTTATGGCTTGGGCTACTGATCAATACTCAATCGGTTTTTAGCACACCTACCGAAGCCATTTGGGGTGCCGCTATTGGCTACCTGCTTTTATGGACGGTCTTTCATCTTTTTAAACTGGTTACAGGCAAAGAAGGCATGGGATATGGCGACTTTAAGCTTTTAGCCGCATTAGGCGCCTGGTTTGGTTTTATTGCCTTACCTCAAATCATTTTAATTGCCGCACTGGGTAGCATTTTAGTAGCTTTGATTGGCATTATGCTAAAAAAACGCAGTGTCGATACCCCAATGCCTTTTGGCCCCTTTTTAGCCCTTGGAGGTTGGGTTGCCTTGTTCTTCGGCTCCAATTTAATTTAACGCCTTTACACAACATCACCAACAAAATCTAAATATTGAAACATCATTTCAAGAAATAACCAAGGAAACGCTGATTAACCCCATAAAAAAAGGAGGGGGGAATTTTTTATCAGGAAATCAGATGCGGGAAAACAGAGTGAACAGAAACACAGAGTCAACAGAAACCAAAAAGGCACTTATATTAAAAAAATATAAGTGCCTTTTTACAAAACGTGAGCAACTTAATACAATCCACTTCCACTTCTATTCAAAAAAAATCAAGAACCCAGTTGTTGCTCAACAATTTCACAAACCTTGGTGGTTTTTAAACGATTAGAACTCACAAAGTTCATTACATATTGAAACATACAAGGGTCTTTTACTTCTAACTCGGTATCAATAATCAAGCATTTTTGACCATTATAAAGCTCTGGATGCAATAAATCTGAATAAACCAGGCGTTGTTTCTGATACGTTGCTCCCATTGATGCAATACGGTCGATCCAATCACTTGGCCTAAATTTTCGACCGTCCTCGGTCATCCCTTCTATAATATATTTACAGTGCACTGATACCTGTCCAATTCAGAATTTTCAAAACCGTAACATTTTATCATAACTTTTAGAATGCATGAGGTAAATAACGCCCCAATCCACATTAAGACAGATAAACAATAAAACACCATTTTTTTCGCCCATTTGACGCGATAAAATGGCATAATATCGCGCTCTATAAATTTTATTAAATTAATCAAACACATCAGTTCAAACAGGTTTATTTATGGCGCAGTATCAAACAGATGACTTACGCATCAAACACATTAAAGAAGTGCTAACTCCCGCTGAGCTTCATAAGAAATTTCCGCTCACCGAAACGGCCGCTCAAACCGTTTACGATACTCGCCAACACATCCACAACATACTCGCTGGACGAGATGATCGCCTGCTTGTCGTCATTGGCCCTTGCTCCATTCACGACCCTGCGGCAGCACGAGACTATGCCAGTCGATTAAAAGGTCAAATTGAAGCACATAAAGAAGATTTGTTGATTGTCATGCGTGTGTACTTTGAAAAACCTCGTACCACGGTTGGCTGGAAAGGCTTAATTAACGACCCTGATTTAAATGAATCGTTTCATATTAATAAAGGACTCGGGTTAGCACGTTCGTTGCTGTCTGACATTAACAATATGGGGGTGCCTGCTGCCACCGAATTTTTAGACCTTATTTCTCCCCAATACGTTACGGATCTGGTTGCCTGGGGAGCCATTGGCGCAAGAACAACTGAAAGCCAGGGGCACCGAGAACTGGCCTCTGGCCTATCTTGTCCTATTGGGTTTAAAAATGGAACCGATGGTGGTTTTAGAGTCGCTGTAGACGCCATTCGTGCTGCCAATAACCCGCATATTTTTTTATCCATGACCAAAGAGGGACATTCAGCTATTTTTGAAACAACAGGAAATACTGATTGCCACGTTATTTTACGTGGTGGACACGACGGTCCCAATTACGAAGCAAGCTTTGTAAAACAAGCCGTTGAACAACTTCAATCCGCTGGTGTTGAAGACAAACTAATGATTGATTGCAGCCATGCAAACAGCCAAAAACAGCACCAAAACCAAATAATCGTTGCCAACTCCATCACAGAGCAACTTACCGCTGGCACGCCCAACATTATGGGCGTTATGATCGAAAGCCACCTGGAAGCAGGCCGCCAAGACATTGAACCAGGCAAACAGCTCACCTACGGACAAAGCATTACCGATGCCTGCATTAACTGGGGTGACAGTTTAGATGTTCTTGAGACCCTTGCCAAAGGCGTCAAAGCACGACGTAAGCAAACAAGCGTTATTAAAAATAAACCTAAAGACACTCACTCAAACCCTTCTAAAGATATTTGAGCGGTGATAACGAAACAATACGGATGATGGTGGGGGGGGAATTTTTTACCGCAGACTTAAAACGTCTTGCATATCAAACAAGCCTTTTTCTTGATGCATTAACCAATCACAAGCACGAGCGGCCCCCTTGGCAAACGTCATTCGGCTTGATGCTTTATGTGTAATCTCCACTCGCTCACCCTCTGTAGCAAACAAAACCGTATGATCGCCCACAATGTCCCCCGCACGCACGGTTGCAAACCCAATGGTATCAGGGTCTCTTGCACCGGTAATCCCTTCTCGGCCATACACCGCACACTCCTTAAGGTTGCGTCCTAATGCCTCTGCAACCACTTCTCCCATTCTCAAAGCCGTTCCAGAGGGTGCATCAATTTTATGACGATGGTGCCCTTCAATGATTTCAATATCATAATCATCGTTTAGCACCTCTGCCGCTTGCTTTAACAGCTTAAGACACAAGTTTACGCCAACACTGTAATTGGCAGCAAACAAAACAGCAATGGATTTTGCAGCTTGATCTATTGCCGCCAACCCTTGTGAATCAAATCCTGTTGTACCAATCACAATTTTTTTATTATGTGCGACACACACCTCTAAATTACGAACTGTTGCATCGGGTACAGTAAAATCAATCAGTACATCAAACGATTCCACAACCGAGTCTACCGAGTCAACAACGCAAACCCCTAAAGTTCCAATGCCGGCTAATTCACCCGCATCCGAGCCAATCAAACTGCTTTCTGGGTGTTCAATGGCTGCCGTTACGGTTAATCCAGCGGTTTGATTGACGGCATCAATCAAGTTACGCCCCATTCGGCCAGAAGCCCCTGTAATTGCCACTCTCATTCTTATTTGTCCTTTTTTGCTAACCAGCTGAAATTATTTCCAGGGGCCATCCTCTTTATCCGTTTTTTTAGAGTCTTCCCCTGTAAAAAACGATTTAACCGAGTCAAAAAAACCATGCTCTTTAGGACTATGTTGTTTATGATGCTTGCCTTTTAAACTTTCATCAAACGCCTGCAACAACTCTTTTTGATGTGCCGTTAATTTAACAGGGGTTTCAATATGCACTTCAACAATCATATCGCCTACACGAGATGAACGAACGGATTTGACACCTTTACCTGCCAACTTAAAGCGCTGTCCAGACTGAGTTCCTGCCGAAATTTTTAAACTGGCTTTGCCTCCCAGAGTAGGAACATCAACCATATCACCTAAAGCAGCGGTTGAAAAACTAATGGGTAACTCACAATACAACGTATTTTCATCTCGCTCAAAAATAGGATGCTTTTTCACATTCATTCGAACGTATAAGTCACCACGTGGTGCACCCGCCTCACCCACTTCGCCTTCGCCTTGCAAACGAATGCGATCACCCGTATCAACCCCTGCTGGAATCTTAACAGAAAGCGTTTTATTGCCTCGGGTAACCCCTTCTCCACGACATTTTTTACAGGGCGTTTTAATCTGTTTTCCAGAACCATGACAAGTTGGACAAGCGCGGTTAACAGCAAAAAAACCTTGTTGCATTCGCACTTGCCCTACTCCCTGACACGTTGTACAGGTTTCAACTGCACTACCAGGTTCGGCACCCGAGCCATCGCACGCTTGACAGTGATCTTTGGTTGGAATTCGAATATCAACAGAAGTACCTGAAATGGCATCTTCTAACGAAATTTCTAAATCGTATTGCAGGTCTGCACCAGGCTGAGGTCCTCTTCGCCCTCCGCCAAAACCACCACCAAACATTTCGCTGAAAATATCACCAAAACCACCTTCAAAGCCACCACTAAAGCCGCCTCCCTGACCTTCTAATCCGGCATGGCCAAACTGATCGTATGTCGCCCGCTTTTGAGAATCCGACAAAACTTCATACGCTTCTGATGCTTCTTTAAATTTATTTTCTGCTTCAGAATCGCCTGGATTACGGTCAGGGTGAAACTTCATCGCCATTTTACGATAGGCTTTTTTAATCTCACCTTCAGAAGCCGTTCTAGATACCGATAAAACTTCGTAATAACACGTTTTGCTCATTACACTCTCATACTTTATTGTTTTAATAGAGGGGGGGAGAAAAAAATTTTTATTTTAAAAAAGTAGCGAAAAGTTCTGTTCACCTCAAAAAATAACCTGAGCTGTTTATTGGCAGGTTATACGGAACCATTGCTCCATTTTTTAAAATAAAAACTGATAGAAAGCTTTACACGAAAAGAGCACAAAAAAAGAGTGCCAATTTAACTGAACAAAATAGAAAACACCGTTATACGCATTAACAACATTTTTAACAAAAATCAGGAAAATATCAGCCCTTTTTATCCATGATTGTAATCGTGCAAAACTTCCTTAACTTAAACGTAAAACGGGCAATTCAAATTTGAATTGCCCGAATTATAACGCTTAATTTATATTTAAATGCTATTTTTTAACATCATCCACTTCTTCAAATTCAGCATCGACAATATCATCATCCGCTTTATTTGCATCGCCTTGCTTCTGCTCTGCGCTACCATCAGCCTGCTTCGCTTGCGCTTTTTGTGCAATTGACTGACTGGCTTCAGCTAATTTTTCAACACTGCTTTCAATGGCGGCTTTATCGTCACCTTTAATTGCTTCTTCCACCGCAGTAATCGCGGTTTCTACAGCGGTTTTTTCAGCTTCGTCTACAGAATCACCGGCATCTTTCAACATTTTTTGTGTGCTGTGAACCATCGCATCCGCTTGGTTACGCACTTCAACCAACTCTTTTAGCTTGGCGTCTTCTGCCGCATGTGCTTCCGCATCTTTTACCATCGCTTCTACTTCTTCTTCCGACAGACCCGAAGAAGCTTGAATGGTAATGTGTTGCTCTTTACCCGTCGCTTTGTCTTTAGCTGACACATTTAAGATACCATTCGCATCAATATCAAACGTCACTTCTATTTGAGGTGTGCCACGTGGTGCAGGTGGGATTTCATCCAGATTAAATTGCCCAAGAGATTTATTACCCGACGCAATTTCACGCTCCCCTTGTACCACATGAATGGTTACAGCCGATTGATTGTCTTCAGCCGTTGAGAACACTTGCGATTTACGCGTAGGAATCGTGGTGTTTTTCTCAATCAACTTGGTCATCACACCCCCCATCGTCTCAATCCCCAAAGACAGAGGCGTCACATCCAATAGCAATACATCATTCACATCACCAGATAACACACCCCCCTGAATCGCAGCACCCATTGCCACGGCTTCATCTGGGTTTACATCTTTACGAGGCTCTTTACCAAAAAACTCTTTAACCGCCGCCTGAACCATCGGGACACGTGTTGAACCACCAACGAGAATCACATCGTTAATATCAGAAGCCGATAACCCAGCGTCTTTTAAAGCCGTTTTACATGGCTCAATCGAACGCTTAACAAGGTTTTCAATCAACGACTCAAATTTGGCGCGTGTAATTTTCATATTTAAGTGTTTTGGCCCCGTTGCATCCGCTGTAACGTAAGGCAAGTTAATGTCTGTTTGCTCACGAGAAGACAGTTCAATTTTTGCTTTTTCAGCGGCTTCACGAACACGTTGCAATGCCAACTTATCCAATTTAAGGTCAACATTTTGGTCTTTTTTAAATTCTTCTGCAATGTAATCAACAATCACATTATCAAAGTCTTCTCCACCTAAGAAAGTATCACCATTGGTAGACAGCACTTCAACTTGCTTTTCACCATCAAGATCGGCCACTTCAATAATGGAAATATCAAATGTTCCCCCCCCTAAATCATAAACCGCAATGGTACTATCCTTAGAGACCTTATCCATACCATAAGCCAGTGCTGCTGCTGTTGGCTCGTTAATGATACGCTTAACTTCCAAACCTGCAATTTTACCCGCATCTTTGGTTGCCTGACGTTGGGCATCATTAAAGTAGGCCGGAACAGTCACAACCGCTTCGGTAACATCATGCCCCAAATAGTCTTCTGCTGTTTGCTTCATTTTCATTAAGGTACGAGCAGAGACTTCTTGTGGAGAGAGTTTTTTACCATTCACTTCCACCCAGGCATCGCCATTATCTGCGGCAACGATGGCGTAAGGCACCATGCTTTTATCTTTTTCAACCACTTTATCGTCAGCACGACGACCAATTAAACGCTTAATTGCAAAAATTGTGTTTTCTGGATTGGTCACGGCTTGACGCTTTGCTGAATCGCCCACCAAAACTTCACCATCCTGTGTGTATGCCACAATAGAAGGCGTCGTACGTGCGCCCTCTGCATTTGGGATAACTTTAACGTCTTTCCCCTCCATTACAGCAACACACGAGTTAGTGGTTCCCAAATCAATACCAATAATCTTAGCCATCTTTGAACTTCTCCAATATTTTATTTAAATTCTTGTCATTAGTTATAGGGCTTCAAATTCAGTTTTCAAGCCTATTATTTTAATTATTTTCTATTCCAGTTTGCGTCATTATTCAAATAAACACCTAAGGTGAATGTGTTATTGAGCCACAATCACACGGGCAGGTCGAATCAAGCGCTCATTTAAGCTATAACCTTTTTGAATAACATCCACAACGGTATTCGAATCATGATCTGGCGAAGAAATCATGGTCATTGCTTCATGTTGTTGTGGGTCAAATTTTTCTCCCTTAGGGTCAATACGCTCCACATTAAATTCATTTAACACATCCAGTAGTTGTTTAAAGGTGATACTAACCCCCTCACGAATACTCTCTAAAGTCGCTCCTTCTTTGGAAGCCGCTTCTATTCCCATTTCCATTGAGTCCATAGCAGGAATTAATGCATCCACAAATTTGTCCAATGCGTATTTATGAGCGTTCTCAACATCAATACGGGTGCGTCGGCGCAAATTTTCCATATCTGCCTGAATACGCAATGCCATATCACGGTGTTTATCCGCTTCTGCACGAGACTCCGCCAACAACGCTTCAATATCTTCCGACACGGCTTCTTGTGCTTGTTCTAACGCCTCATCCGCTGCTTCAAGCGTCTCTTCTACGGTCGGAATTTGCTCTTCTACAGACGCATCAAACTCTGGTGATTTTGTTTGTTCCTTTGTTTTATTCTCTGCCACAACTTTCTTCCTGTTTTCATAAAATAAGTGATACGTTTGTAACTAGGGACAACCCTCTACTTTTTCAAGAGTGTTCCTAAAATTTTTGCTGTTATGTCCACTTTTGGTACCACTTTCTCATAATTCATTCGGCTGGGACCCACCACTCCTAATACCCCAAGCACATTACCTTCAACCTCATAAGGCGTACTCACAATACTGCAATCTTGATAAATATCATTACCACACTCATTGCCAATAAACACCTGAACACCTTGTGCATTCAGGCTTTTATCCAGCACCGCCAAAACCTCTGCGTGTTGCTCAAAGGCATGAAATAAAGATTTTAGTTTATCTGCTCCAGCCAATTCCTGATAATTAAGCAAATTGCTCTGCCCTGCTACTAAAAAAGGGACTTTTTGCTCTATTTGGTCTGACAAAACCGAGTCCGTCGCTTGAATAACAGACAGCATAAATTCATTGGTGCTATTTCGAATCAACTCCATACGCTCAATTAACATTTTTTTGGCATTCACCAAACTTTGCCCTACACAAAACTCATTTAAAAAATTGGCAATTTTAATCAGTTCTTCAGAGGTTGTTCGCGCCTCCAAATCGATAATTCGATTCTGAATGTCTTGATCATTAAAGACCAACACAACTAACACGCGAGAATCACCCAAAGACACAAAATCAATGTGACTTAATATACCCTGTTCTTTATTGGGCATCATCACCAGACTGGTCATCCCTGTAATGCCTGATAAAACTTGTGAAACATTGTTCATTAATGCATCTTGACTGAATGTGCCTGATAATTCTTGCCGAATCAGCGCTTCGCTTTGTTTTGACAGTGGCTGATAACTCAATAATGAATCAACAAAGAAACGATACCCTTTATCGGTTGGCACACGCCCCGCCGAAGTATGTGGAGAATGAATCAGCCCCATTTTTTCCAAATCAGACATCACATTACGCACCGTTGCAGAGCTTAATCCCACCTCAGGGCACTTCGCCAGAGTGGTTGACCCTACCGGTTTCCCCTCATTGAGGTATAATCCCATTAACTTTTTAAACAAAAGTTGTGAACGGTCATTTAACATCTGCTTACCTTATCTAGCACTCCAAAGACATGAGTGCTAAATTATAAGTCTCTAGCAGGGTTATTCAAGACTTTTTCCCTCCATTCGATAATGAGCATCAACACAATGTTTGAAAGATTTGGCATTTTTGGAAAATACAAAGGCATTCAATGCTGGGACACCATTGATAAATTAGTGCAACATTTACAAGCCAAACACAAAACCATCTACTTGGACTCTGCCTCCTGCCACGACTTTCCGCAAGAGCGTTATGGTATCGAGATTGTAGAACGCTCTCAAATGGCCAAACAAATTGATGTTGCACTGGTTGTCGGTGGCGATGGAACCTTTTTGGATGTTGCCCGCTCGATTGTTGATCAACACATTCCCATTATGGGAATTAACTTGGGGCGCTTAGGCTTTTTAACCGACATTTCCCCTCAAGACATGTTGAGCAGTCTAGATGAAATAATAGAAGGCATCTATGAATCCGAAGAACGTAATTTAATTCGGGTAACCATCTATAAAGATGATGAAAAACTGTTTGACCAACTCGCTTTCAATGATGTAGTCATTCATAAGACCGATTCCCCCAGAATGATTGAATTTGAAACCTTTGTCGATCAGCGATTTTTAAACAGCCAACGCTCTGATGGCATGATTATTTCAACACCGACAGGCTCTACCGCTTACGCGCTCTCCGCAGGCGGGCCTATTTTAGACCCTTCACTGGATGTATT
Source organism: Thiomicrorhabdus sp. (assembly GCA_015487495.1). Classification (GTDB taxonomy): domain Bacteria; phylum Pseudomonadota; class Gammaproteobacteria; order Thiomicrospirales; family Thiomicrospiraceae; genus Thiomicrorhabdus. The sequence goes on along the minus strand of WFPP01000012.1, from coordinate 36,067 downwards.
AAGTCTGGTTTCAATTAACCCACACACCATGAGCACTCGTCCCTATGTGGTTTCTGGTAGCAGTATTATTGAATTACGCCCACACCGTGACCACTGTCATGGCAGTGCCAACATTATTTGTGACGGCCAAATTTCCTACACTATTTCGGCAGGCTACCACACACACGTGACACGCCATAAACACTTTCTTAAAATGTTACACCCCAAAGGTCATGATCATTTTGAACTGTTACGCGCCAAACTTCGCTGGGGCGACAAACTTTAAAGGCTTTTAGTAGCATGCTGCAAGAACTTACCATTCAAAATTTAGCACTGATTGAAAAACTGCATCTCTCTTTTCAGCAAGGGTTTAGCGCGCTTACGGGAGAAACAGGGGCTGGAAAATCCATTTTACTGGATGCTCTTGGACTCAGCCTAGGAGAACGGGCAGATTCCAGCCTTGTACGCCACAACACATCCCGGGCAGAAGTGACCGCACAGTTTGATGTCTCGAACTTACCCCATGTTCAAAATTGGCTACAAGCGCACGACCTTGATGATGAAAGCGATTGTATTTTACGACGTACCGTTACTTTAGAGGGTCGCTCCAAGGCTTATATTAATAACCGCCCTGTCCCCGCCAGCCAACTCAAACAGCTTGGTGATTTACTGATTGATGTACATGGACAACACGAACACCAATCCCTGTTATCCAACTTAAAACAACTGGAATTACTGGATGCATACGCTGCCCACCCCAGCCTAATTGCTCAATGCAAACAAGACTATCAAGCTTGGAAAAGCATCCAGCAACGCCTTAAAACCTTGCAGGACAATCAGGCCGACTATCAAAGCAAATTAGAGCTATTGACATTTCAAAATACTGAATTTAATGACATTGCACCCCAAAAAGGCGAGTTTGAGGCCCTTTCAAAAGAACAAACAAAACTGTCTCATGCCAGCGAAATCCAAACCGCTTGCCAAACCTCTTATGAGCTTATTGAAGGCGACTCCGGTGTCAGTGAACGCCTTAATCAAGCCATTCATGCGCTTGAAAATATTGTCGAATACAGCCCAAACTTACAAGCAACAGTGACGCAACTCAACAGCGCCTTAATTGAAACCCAAGAAGCCGCCAGCGACATTCAAACACACCTCAGTCACATTGAACTCGATCCTGCTCGGCTAAACGAAATCGAAGAACGCTTGTCGCAACTATTTGGCTTGGCTAAAAAATACACTATTGAACCCTCCGAACTATTAGAAAAACAACAGCAACTGCAACAAGCACTGGATGCTCTAACACAAGCCGACCACTCACTTGAGAAGTGTACTCAAGCACTTGAACAGGCATGGCAAACCTATCAAGCATCCGCCAAAGCGCTACAAACTTCACGACAAACCTCTGCTCAAAAATTGTCTGCATGCATCACCGAAGGCATGCAAACCCTTGGGATGCCAAATGGTCTATTCCAAGTCTCTCTAACAGAATTGGATACCCCCAATGCAACGGGGCTAGATAAAACGACCTTTCTTGTAACAGCCAACAAAGGACAACCACTACAACCACTGGCCAAAGTAGCCTCGGGCGGGGAACTGTCCCGTATCAGCCTCGCCATACAAGTTGCAACGGCCGAAGTGGCCAGTTTGCCTACCCTGATTTTTGATGAAGTTGACGTAGGTATTGGCGGTGGTATTGCCGAAGTGATTGGAAAAAAAATGCAACAACTTGGCCAGCATAAACAAATCCTATCCATTACACACCTTGCACAAGTTGCGTCACATGGACATTCTCATCTACGCATTGAAAAGCAAACCCAAAATGAACAAACCTATACTCAAGTAGTTAAGCTAGATCCAACCCAGCGTATTGAAGAGCTGGCCAGAATGATGGGAGGGTTAACTGTTACAGAACAAACACGAAACCACGCAAAAGAGATGCTTGAAAACGCTCAAGCTAACACCACGCCACCTTCCAATCCAAAAATATAAACCGGATGATAAAACGTACTATGATTAAGAAATCACTAATATAAATTAGTAAATTTGACCTGCACTAAAAAACAACTATATAATAAGCATTATTCATACGGGCATTAAATTCTCTTGGCTCTATGCACTTTTTAAAACAAGCAATCCAGCTGATTAAAACAATGCAATGCTTGGGGGGCCAGAGTATTTAATTCTCTATTGAGAAAAAAAAGAGTAAGTAAGTTGAGCTCTTTAAAACAATGATTTTATACAAGCTCTAATTCCTACCTCTAATCAAAAACCAACAACGTTAGGGTTCACAGGGTTTAAAATTTAAAAGTAAAACTAAAGGCATTATTCTATGAAGTATTTAAAAAGATCCATCCTTACACTTTCACTAATCGTTGCATCATCCGTTCAAGCTGAAGATGAAACGCTTGACTTTAGCTCAGACATGACTCTTGGAGGCGATGCCTACATAAACGAATCTCATGTCTCAAATGGGGTTATATTAACACCCAATGCATTATGGCAACAAGGCAGCGCCTTTACAAACCTTAAATATGAAAATATCACGGAGTTTACCGCTCACTTTGATATAAAGCTAGGCGGTGGAACGAAAGCCGATGGGCTAACGTTTGCCTGGGTTACAGATCCGGATGCAAGCACATCGGCTGGAGGTGGCCTTGGTTTTACAGGCATGACGGGGTATGCTGTTGAGTTTGACTCCTACCGTAATGGCTGGGATAACGGCAGTGATAATCACGTTGCTGTTATTCAAAACTCAGCAGGAAACGAATTATTACAGGCCGAAATTACGGACTTTGATTTAAATGATGGCATATACCGCCACGTTGACGTTGAGTTTGAGAATGGGATTATCTCTGTCGACATTGACGGTCAAAATTACATTAATGATTTTGAAATTGCAAACTATGCCGCTTTTGACGGCCACTTTGGATTTACCGCAGCCACTGGCGGACAAAGAGACTGGCATAAAGTAAGAAACTTTGAATTAGCAGTAACTCCTGTTCCAGAGCCGAGCACGTATGCGTTAATGCTAGGCGGTTTGGGAATGGTTGGATTCATGGCCTACCGTCGACGTAAAACAGCAGCACAATCTAGCATAAAAAACTAGCACAAAAAAGCACTTGTTGTCTTGCAACAAGTGCTCACACTATCGCATTCATTCATCATTACCAATTACCTACTTTCTTTTGTTACTCTCTTCCTCCGTCACTCTTTCACCATAAACAACCAGACTATGGCTCAATAGATCATACCCGTTCTCTTTGGCTATTTCATGAATTCGAGCTTCAATCACAGGATCAACAAACTCTTTGACCTGTCCCGATTTAATACACACCAAATGGTCATGATTATCGCCGGTATCCAGCTCAAAAACAGAAATATTATTTTCAAAATTTAAACGGCGCACAATACCCGCCTGCTCAAATTGAGTTAACACTCGATACACCGTTGCCAACCCAACCTCTTCACCTTGTTCAAGCAAAATTTTATACACATCTTCTGCCGTTAAATGATGCTGATCATCCAAGCTTTCTAAAATTTCTAAAATTTTTAATCTTGGCAAGGTTACTTTTAATCCCACTTTTTTCAGTTCTGCACCGCTCATGTGAACCCTCTGAACATTATTTAACAAAGCCTTATTTTCCATAGAGACTTAATCTCTATTAAGCGTGTATAATACCTCAAATTATCCAACCACAAGAACTTAAATGCGTATGTTTTTTTTAACTCAGCAAACACCAAAAACCCTATTAAAAAAAGGCATTTTCCGCCCAAAACGAACCTTCATCATTGCACTTGGGCTATCCGCAACCCTACTAAGTGGTTGCTCCTATTTTCAACCTTACAAACCCCCGCTCACACAAGGCAATGTTATGACGCAAGAGGCGGTTGCCAGCTTGCAAGAAGGCTTAAATAAAAATCAGGTAAGAGAATTATTAGGCCCCCCACAAGGTGAACACCCTTTTAACCCTAACCACTGGGAATACGTTTTTTACAGTGCAAACACCGATACACACAATGACTCCGTCAAACACATTGTCATTCAATTTGACCGAGATGAAATGCTGAAAAGCTGGCACATAAAAGACAAAACCATACACCTTAAAGAAGACAACCGATTTTTAGGCATTTTTTAAAAAAACGGCGCAAAAGCACTTCAAAAACAGGGAGTGTTCAAAAATCTGTGTCATTTCATTAAAATGAATGCATTAGCTGTAAAAGTTACGACTTAATCTGACACTATCATTTAATTTTTAACAACGCCAACGACCTACTCCGCCTTTCGTTCCCGTTCAACCCGTTTACGTCGTCTCTCTTTTGGATCTGCCTTTAAAGGGCGGTAGACTTCAATACGATCCTGAGGTTTAAGCAACGTATCATACGCCACCAATCTTCCAAAAATACCCACCTTATCCAAGGTAAGTTCGGGAAAATCCTGTAATAGTTGAGATGCCTTTAATGCTTCAATAACGGTTGTCCCTTCTTCCACCTCTTCACGATAAAGAAACTGCTCATCTTCTAACGCATACACTATTTCAATTTGAATCGTCTCTGCCATAATGTGACCTATGCCCTATCCATAAATCACTTTTGCACGTTCACAAAAAGAGTCGACCAACGTTGAGCTAATATGTTCAAACACCGTACCCAAAGCCATATTTAACACGCCACTACTCACCTCAAACTCCACCTCAAATTGAATCTTACAAGCATCCACATCCAACGGTTTAAAGTTCCACTCCCCTTTTAAATACTTAAATGGGCCTTCAACCAAGTGCATTTCAATCCGCTCTCCTAACACCAAATGATTTCGGGTCTCAAAGGTTTGTCGCAGTCCAGCTTTGGCAATGGTCACTCTGGCAATCATCTCACTCCCTGTTTCAGAAACCACCTCAGCACCACCGCACCAAGGTAAAAACTCTGGATAAGCCGCTACATCATTCACAAGGTGATACATCTGCAAAGCAGAGTAAGGCAATAAAGCCGTTCGGGAAATTTTTTTCATCAATCAAGTTACTCAAGCGTTAAATTTAGCATAACCATTATAACAAAGCCGCAATCGGCTCTGAAACGATTACAAATCATTCACCTAATTTTTTCTCCCCCCTTCGGTTTGTTATAATCTGTATACTAAAGGAACCACTGGCAAAAAAACATGGCAAAAAAATCTAAAAATAAATCAAACCCCAATACCATTGCACAAAACAAAAAAGCACGTTTTGATTACGCCATAGAACAAACTTACGAAGCAGGACTGTCACTACAAGGCTGGGAAATCAAAAGTATTCGTGATGGCAAAATCAATATTAAAGAGAGCTATATTCTCTTAAAAAACCACGAAGCATTTTTATTTGGCGCACAAATTCAACCCTTAATTACAGCCTCAACTCACTCATTTCACGACCCGCTAAGATTAAGAAAGTTGCTTCTTCATCGCAGAGAGATTGATCGCTTAACCTCTAAAGTAGATAAAGATGGTTTAACCGTTGTGCCTCTCGACATGCACTGGAGTAAATCTGGCAAAGTTAAACTCACCATCGGCTTGGCCAAAGGTAAAAAATTGCACGACAAACGTGCTGCCGAAAAAGACCGCGAGTGGAACCGAGATAAAGCCCGAGTAATGAAACTCACGCGATAACTTGAATTTTCACCTTTTAACCTCTATTAAAACGTTATAATACGCTACTGAATTTATTTTCAGCTCGTGTCCAACGGCACACTTTCCATTACGGGGGTGTTTTGGTTTCGACAGGGAGATGGAAATTTAGGATGCATGTCGTGCCTGATCTATGCACGTAAATCTTAGTTCAAATGTTATAGTTGCAAACGACGATAACTACTCCCTAGCGGCTTAACCCCGCTAGTGCAGACTAGGCCAGTTGTTCGTAGCCCCTAGTCTGTATCGACTCATACGAAATCGACACGTGTTATGTGTTTGGATAGCACGGTCTAAACAGTACAAACTCGCTCTCTGTGATCCCTGATGGTCGGGTAGCAGTCGGGTTAAATGAATAGACCAGATAAACATGTAGAGTTCTAAGTGGAAGCTTTCTGGACGGCGGTTCGACTCCGCCCACCTCCACCACATACCAAAGGCGAGCCCTTAAAACGGCTGGCCTTTTTTATTGCCTATTTTTAATCACGCCAATTAAGCTGAATATGTTAAAATTCGCGCAATTGACTCTTCTCAAACTTAAGGATTTTTTATCAATATGAGAACCTCCAACTTACTGTTAGCCACCACGCGAGAAACCCCTTCGGATGCCGTTGTCATGAGTCATAAGCTGATGTTGCGCGCAGGCATTGTTCGCCCATTAGCAGGTGGACTTTACAACTGGCTACCATTGGGTGTTCGTGTTTTACGTAAAGTGGAAGCCATTATTCGTGAAGAGATGAATTGCGCTCATGCCCAAGAACTATTAATGCCTGTGGTACAACCGTTAGAACTGTGGGAAGAGTCCAAACGTCTGGATGACTATGGCCCAGAACTGTTACGTTTTACTGATCGACATGATCGTGAATTTGCACTCGGCCCCACACATGAAGAAATTATTACCGATTTGGTGCGCAAAGAAATTCGTAGCTACAAGCAACTTCCCGTGACCTTTTACCAAATTCAAACCAAGTTTCGAGATGAAATTCGCCCACGTTTTGGTGTGATGCGCTCACGTGAATTTATTATGAAAGATGCCTACTCGTTCCACATGTCACAAGAGAGCTTGGAAGAAACCTATCAAACCATGTACCAAACCTACAACCGTATTTTCACCCGAATTGGTTTAGACTTTCGGCCTGTGCAAGCCGATACTGGCAGCATTGGTGGCGAAGCGTCACATGAATTTCATGTATTAGCCGATTCGGGTGAAGATGATATTGCATTTTCAACCGACTCCGACTTTGCCGCTAATATTGAATTAGCTGAAGCCGTTGCACCACGTAGTGAACGCCCAGTTGCATCCGAATTGCTCACCAAAGTCGCCACCCCTGACCAACACAGTATTGAAGAGGTTTGCCACTTTTTACAAATCAAGAAAAAAAGAACCGTTAAAACCATTTTAGCAAAAGGAGCTAACGAAGCCACTCCAGTTGTGGCCCTGGTTGTACGAGGTGATCACGAACTTAATGAAATTAAAGCCAGCAAACTGGATCAAGTTGCCAGTCCATTTGAAATGGCGAATGATAAAGCCATTTTAACCGCCGTAGGTTGCAAGCCCGGTTCGATTGGCGTAGTTGGATTAACAAAACGCCATATTCCCGTCATTGTTGATCGCACCGCCGCTCAGCTGGCCAACTTTGTGACTGGCGCAAATGAAGATGGTTTTCACTATACTGGCGTTAACTGGGACAGAGATGCAACCGCAACTCAAATTGCCGATATTCGCAATGTTGTCAAAGGCGATCCAAGCCCTTGTGGTAAAGGAAAAATTCAAATTCGTCGAGGCATTGAGGTCGGCCACATTTTTCAATTAGGCAACAAATACTCCACTGCCCTCAATGCCAATGTACAAAATGAAAACAGTCGTGCACAAATTCTTGAAATGGGATGCTATGGTATTGGCGTAACCCGTGTCGTGGCCGCTGCCATAGAACAAAACCACGATGATCGCGGTATTATTTGGCCAGAAAGCATCGCCCCCTTCCAAGTATGCATTGTGCCCATGCAAATGCATAAATCCCCCCGCGTAAAAGAAGTGGCCGAAGCGCTTTACCAAACCCTTACCGAACAAGGCATTGAAGTACTCTTTGATGACCGTAGCGAACGCCCAGGCGTGATGTTTAGTGACATGGATTTAATCGGCATTCCGCACCGCATTGTCATTGGCGAACGTGGTTTAGATAAAGGCATGATTGAATATAAATACCGCCGTGATGATCAATCACAAGACATTCCACAAAGTGAATTTATGGCATTTTTAATGGCTAAATTAAGCTAACACACCTCTTTAAAAACAGAGAGGGGGGGAGAAAATTTGAAATTAACATTTTCTCCCCCCCATGACTGATGCACTAAAATTGGAATGGCAGCACTATTTCGTACACAAAGATTAATTATTTACCTCAAAACGATAAATAGAGTGACATTTATTACAGGTTTTTTGCAACTCTGCCAAATGTTTCAGCACCACCTCTCTATCCCCCATCCCGGATGCTTCGTCCGCAATTGCTTCAAACCCTCGATGCGCTTTCGGGCCTAAAGCAGTAAAGCCAAGAGGCAACTTTTCATGCAATGATTTTGGGGTGCCCCGCATCATTTTTATACCAACGGACCGAGCGACTTTTTCAATCACGTCCATATCGTCTGCCAAACTGCCCTCTAAAATGATCTGGGATGCCTCTAAAAAAGCACGCATTTCAGCTAAAAGAAGTTCCTTTTCAGCCACACTCACCCAAATCACTTCTCGTGCATCGGTGCTCTCCGATGCCATAACGTGTGTCACCATCGATAGTCCTAAAAACCAACTCATTATGCCGCCTAAAAAACGCGTTTTAAATCTTGCTCGATTCATTTTTTCTCTCCTTTCAAACGACCCTGAACAGGGCAAACCAATACAATTAATACGGGGGCTTAAGAATACCACTAATAAGAAAAGCCTGCCATTAACCAAACGGGGAGGAATCCCCAAATGATTACAAGCTCACTCAAGTCCAATGTGTTCGCCCCCATACTTCCACGCTCACTGTAATGCTCTAATAGAAACGGAGACATAAAAAAGGGATTAAAAAATTCTACTCCAGAGTAAATTCAATTCTGCCCCCCATTTTTAACCGATTACAAAGAAAGTCGAAGGTGTGCCTCAATGGTTTTTACTAATGCGTTTGGTACATTATGTTCTCGGGCGAGTGTTCGCCATTGTGAGACTTGCTCTATTGTTTCGTCCAACATTTGGTTGATTTTTTTTCGGGTAAATAAAGGGCTTAATGCTTCCAGCGAATAGAAGTCTTCTCGTGAAAAATGATCTCGTTTTCCGTTTAAACTCATCCAATGACTGTTTACCCATTTACTGTCTGCTTTGTAGCTGTACGCTAAGTCGTAAGCGGGAGCCAGTTGCCATTGGTGTTGGGTATTGAGTTTAAACGAAACGTTTTTAGCGTGGTCGTCGTGGTTACGCGCCACAATATTAAACACCATTCGCCTAAAGAGTTGCTCGGCTTCTTTGGCAGAGCACTTTAATTGGCGCAATACGCCAAACAATTCGGCGTAGGAGTAATGGCCTGTTTTTTTATAGTCTACATGCGCCAAGCCATTTAAGGTCTGAACATGCACTTTTTGGTTGCCTATTCGATCAAACCGTTGGGTCATAAAATGTCGTCTATGCCCTTCGTCTAGTAATTTGCATGGCATCATTTGAATGCCACAAGCAGTGGCCATTAAGGCGTATACGTATTCCATTGCGCCGTAACCCATTGGATCGCCAAAGGTTTCTTGATTTTTATGATGTTCGCTTACGCCATCAAATTTCATTAAATAGTGAGTAAACCCTTCAGGAACATTGGTTTGCCCTGAACGAACTTGTGTAAAATCTTGATTAAAGGCTAATACGGCTTTTGGCCTTGCGCCCCCTGCACTTGTTCCGACAGATAATAACGCCATCATCGCTTCACGGTCTTCTGTATCTGTTTTGTTTAGCGTTAGATGAAAGTCTTGGCGCTCATCTAAAATATCTTGAGCCATGCTAACCAATGATTCAATCGCAATCTCTTGAGAGGCGTTCAAGTGTTTAAGCCTTGTAGCTGGGGCATATTCCAATGCGCCCATACCTCGTTTTCCCGTATATTGAAGCCGCTGTAATGGAGTGATGTCGCTGGGTAACTTTCCTTGAGCGGCCACCCAAGCATTGAGTACGGTATTGCCAAAATCATCGGGCAATGAATCGGCAATCACTCCTGGCAGACCTTTATAGGTCTCATGCCCTAGCTCTGGAAAGGTATACACTCGATTGGAAAGTGGCATTTTTAAGGGGGACAGTTCAATACCAGTTTGAATAAAAGAGGGGTGATATTCAAATGCGCCTAACCCAGTGCTGGTATTAAAGCTAAGCGCACCCACATGATGGTCTTGATAGTGAACGGCGATGACTTCCATTACCATTCTAAAGCATCCTCTGATTGTGCACCTAATTGTGACTCTGATTGGGTATGTTGTTGACTTGAAGCTCGCTGACGTTGTTTACCTTTCAGTTTGGCCAGTTGAAGCGGAGAAATATCTTGGGGGGGGAGAAAATTATCGAGATGTTGTTCCAGATTTAATGCCATCATAATAGCAATAAAGGAGAGCAGTTGTCCCTTGCCTTTTTCAGCATTCATAACGACTTTACGTGAGAGGCCTGCATGCTCGGCTATCTCTGTTTGAGTTAAATTTGCATTAAGACGTGCTTGTTTAAGCCTTTGCCCTAAACGCTCGGCCAAGGCTTCTGGTGAGGTTGCAATGCCCATCATTCCTTCTTTCACTACTTAGCTATTTAAGGTTACAAATATCGCACATTAAAACAGATAATGCAACATAAAGGTACAAAAAAGGGACTTTATCGGTTCGTTAAGCCTGTGGCAGTTTACTCACAGCAAAACCAGACACCAGTGTATTATTGCTAAACGGTTTAGGGTTCGTTATTTTTATGACTGCACATTTATAATGTACTGAAAAGGGGCACAATTATGATAAAATTTATTTTCGACTAAACATGAAACCACTTTTATCCACTAAAAAATGTCCACTAAGAAAAAATCGTACATTGAGCAAACCAGTACTATGATAAACAACAATTACATTCAACGCTTTTTATTTAAAGACCTTAATATTCGTGGCCAAGTTATTCAGTTAAACGATGCGTGGCAATCAATGCTCAAAGATCGCCATTATCCACCTGTTATGACCAAACTGCTGGGAGAACTCACTGCTTTTTCGGTAATTATGGCAACTGGAATGAAACATACAGGTAAAATAACCTTACAAATTCAAGGTTCTGGCCCCATCACATTACTGGTAGTAGAAGTCACACACGATCTTAAAATAAGAGGGGTTGCAAAAACCAATGAAACGGTTGCCCAGCAAGCCTCACTGGATGAACTGCTGGGAGATGCTCAAATACTGGTTACACTTGAAAACACCCAAACCAATCATCACTTTCAATCTTATGTCGAACGGGTTGGTGACACAATGATTGATGCCTTCGAAAATTTTTTAAGCCAATCGGAACAGTTGCCCTCCAAATTATGGTTAAGTGCAACCAGTGATGCATTAGGCGGAGTATTAATTCAAAAAATGCCCGATACGGATGAACGTGATTCCGATGGCTGGAATCGAATTTACCACGTCAGTCGTACGGTAACCGATAAAGAGTTGACACAGCTGGAACCAGAGGCTCTTTTACATCGGCTGTTTCATGAAGAGCAAGTAGAACTGTTTGAAGCACAGCCTATTCAATATGAGTGCCCGCAAGATAAAGAACGTGTCGATGCAATGCTTCTTTCTTTAGGTGAAGAAGAGGCGCGCAAACTTCTAAAAGAACAAGGAGAAATCGTTATCTACAATGAGATTTGTAACTTCCATGTTCGCTATGGCGAGGCGGAAATAAATGCATTATTTAAACAAAAAGAATCCAATAATAACACCGTGCACTCAAAATCAAAAAACACATAATAAAAAGGGGAACAGCTTAATTTGCCCCTAATGAACCTCTGAATAAGTCCCAATCAACATTTTCGTCATTTTATTAATCAATGCTTACATGCTTGTTTCTGGTAAAAAATGGACTTATTCAGAGCTTCCCTAAAAACAATTATTCAGTCAACAATGCATCAAGATCTTCCTGAGCAGGTGCAAACCAATAAGAACCACTCACCGCCTTTGAAAAATTTAAAAGTTGATCTATTTTTTTATCTTCTGTTAAACCATACATACTCTCTAACTGAGAACTAAAACGTACTAATTCACAACCAAAGGCCAAAAACATCAACCCTTTCTCTGTTACGGTTCCAAACGGAGCCGAACGACGGTAAATTTTCATCGACACTCCATCTCTTTTTAAATCGGTTCGACTAATGTGCGAATCATCAGGCATGGCGTCGCCTTCCAGTTCAATATTTTCCTCTTTGGTTCGCCCTACAACCGCTTCTTGACAATGCACAGGAAGAGCATGCCATTTATCCAAGTCATGTACCCATTTTTGTGATAATACCAAACTCCCTCCCTCACCAGCATGCCCTTTGGCAATTACGGCGGCATCACGTTTAAGTACCTCTGTTTTAGGGTTAGCCGTACCATCTTCAAAACCAATTAAATCCAAATTTTGATGATACTTAAAACCTCGTTCTTGCAAAGCAAGCTCTGCAACCGATTGCATGGCATGATGAATCTCCAACGCAAGATCAAATACCACTGAAATCTCTTGACCACTCACCCAAAAAAACACATCTGCCTGGGTAGAAGGGGCTTGATGTCCTTGCTTTCCATAAAGCGGGATAAAATCAACCAATGTTTCAGGCATCCACTCTGGTTGCAATAAATGCCATGCTTGTGCACCCAGACTAATAACAACGGATGCTGTTGCATCAAGGAATGCGGATTTTGCCAATAAAATTGCCTTTTTAATTTTTTGAATTTCACATGGCTTTTTTAGACGGTATTCTAAAAAATAAAAATGACTCGCTTCTTCATTAAATATACCCGCTTGCGGGGTCTTGGGGTGAGACATGCTCATTACTCCTAAATAACCTGGTTTTTCTCTATTTTTCGGGTAAATACCCAATCATTTTCATTAGAACGTTCTGGAGAAAAACGATATCCATCTATATTAAAATATTTAAGTTCTTCTACCTGCTCAATCTGATGATCTGCAGCATAGCGCACCATAAGACCACGTGCTTTTTTAGCGTAAAAGCCAATAACTTTATATTTACCGCCCTTCCAATCCTTAAAAACAGGTGTAATCACTTGTGCATTGAGGTGTTTGGTGTTGACCGCTTTAAAATATTCATTTGATGCCAGGTTTACCACTGTAGAACTCTGAATTTGATGCAAAGTTTGGTTTAATATCTTGGTAATTTTATCTCCCCAAAAGGCATACAAATTTTTTGCCTCTGGGGTTTGGAGTTTGGTTCCCATTTCTAAACGATACGGCAAAATCACATCACATGGTTTAAGCACACCATATAATCCAGATAAAATTCGTAAATGCGTTTGAAGAAAATTTACCCCCCCTTCTGACAAATGATACGCGTCCAATCCTTGATAAACATCACCTTTAAACAACCAAGCCGCTTGTTTGGCCCTCTCTTTTGGAAAAGGAACGTGCCAACTTTGGAAACGTTGATAGTTTAGTTCTGATAATTTTTCACTGATATTCATTAACAAGCCAATGTCATCCGGAGCGAGGCGTTGCAACTCATCGATTAATTTTTGTGATTGCTCAATTAATACTGGCTGGCTTTGAAGCTCTGTTTGTACCGTTGTGATTTCATCCAGTGACTTAGCGGGTGAAATAAGCATTAGCATGCGTGGTTTCCTCGATTTATTTTAAGGTGTACGGGATGAATATTGTAACTCAGGGTACGCTTTTAACAATTTCTGAGTTGAACGATGCTCTGCCGACCAAATCAAAACTGCATACGCAGGAAAAGCAAATAAAACGCCCAGTAACAAAGCCTGACTATCTTGCATCAAATGCTCGGAATAAACAGGAAAGCTAAAAATGATTCCAATCACTAACGCTACCAGCGTCATCAATGTAATGATTTTCCAACGTTCCGCTTTAGAAATTAAACGCTTATTTTTATGATTGTATTGATTTAAAACATAAAATGACACCACCCAAACCAAGACATACGGAATGTACGTTTCAATAACAGGAGGGAGTTGCAACAACGCAATAATAAAAATCATTAGAATTGTCACAATCACGAAAAAAATACTGAACAGCAAGCTAAACCGAACCAACAATGAAAAAAGGCTCACTTATCATGCCTCCTTGAATTAATCCAAATAATCGACATTTTATAGAAATACATGGCGATTGTTCGGAAATTTTTCAATCGTTAGGCATTCCCCTATAGGAAGCGCTGTTGACTATCATCCATTACAGGCTTAAGAGAGGCCACTTTAGTCTTGTCAGAAGAGCTCATATTAACATTAAAGCGGTCAATAAACTCCGCCTGAGTATTGGCTTCACTCTGCATATTTGCCGATGTCGAAGACAACTCCTCAACCAGTGCGGCATTTTCCTGTGTGGTTTGATCCAAGTGATTCATCGCAATATTAATTTGCTCCAACGCTCTATTTTGCTCATTTGCGATTGAAGACACCGTTGCAACCAATGATTCTGCTTTTTGAATTTTAGTCACCATTTCTTGAAACACCACATTGGTTTTTTCAACCAATTCCGTTCCACCCTCAATTTGCTCCGTTGTGGAATGAATTAATACTGAAATATCTTTGGCGGCACTGGCTGATTTTTGTGCCAAATTTCGAACCTCTCCCGCAACCACAGCAAAGCCTCGCCCATGCTCACCTGCTCTAGCCGCCTCTACAGCCGCATTTAATGCCAACAAATTTGTTTGAAAAGCAATGCTGTCAATCACACTGGTAATTTCACCCACTTGACGACTTAGCTCGGTAATTCCTTTCATCGCATCCAGCGTATTATTCATGACCAAAATACCCGATTCTGCCTCTTGAGCCGCGCCATTCACCAAAACATTTGCACTCTCCGTATGTTCTGTTGAGTTTTCAACACTGGCTGTCAACTCCTCAATACTGGCAGCAGTTTGCTCAACGGCTGCCGCTTGTTGCTGTGTTCTTTCTGCTAAATCCTGACTGGCAATCGCAACTTGATTTGACATGTTTCCAAGAGATTTTGAACCCGATTTAACTTGAAAAAATGTCATTTCAATATTATTTAATGCATTATTCACCGCATGTTTCATCGCAAGCAACTCACCAATAAATTCAGTATCAATACGTTGTGTCATATCCCCATCACTCATACTGGTTAGAATGTGGTTCAGTATTTGAGTTGTTTGAGTGAAACTCTCCAATAAGTCATTCACTAAAATCGCCAATTTTTTTTCAAAACCAACCAGTCCATTCACATCAATACGGCCACTTAACATTCCTTTTGAAGCCTCATCCACAATCGAAACAATATTGTTTTCAATCAATAATTGGTCAGTCATGTTTTTCCATTCCACCACCGTGCCTAAACGCTTAGAATCTTCATCAAAAATAGGATTAACAACTAATTCAAGACTCAGACCCGCAACCTGAATGCGGGTGATATAAGTTTTGTCCAGCGTCTCTAACAGTTTTTTTTGCTTTTCTGGATGCTTGTGAAACACATCAATACTTTGATGCAATAACTTAGAACAGTCAAAATGAGGTAACTCTTTTTGCAACTTACTTTCTGCTGACTTCAATAATGAAACAACCGAATCATTCATAAAGATAATACTGCGAAACTTATCCACCACCATAATATTAGTGGAGGTTGCATTTAACGCCTTTTCAATTCTCCTGGCATTGATTAAAGACGCTTTCATCCCTTCAAAGTCCGCCCCCAGCTTAATTTGTAGTGACTTTAGACGACCGAGTGTCACCGATTGTAAACTTTTTCCTCTTGAATCAATCTCATTATTAAACTGACCCGACGAAAGTTGAGTAAGATAATGATTCAATGATTTTTGTTGCCTGCTTCCAATCACCGACACCAATATAATCAACAAAACACTGACGACTTCAAAAACATTCACAACAGTCATTGCTTGATACCAAACAATCGAAAAGAGTACTTCAGCCAATAGAATCACTGAAAGCACCATCAGTAGGGTAAACAGATTAAATTGCAGAAAAGGATTTAATTTATCTTTAAGTTTGCTGATATAACCTTCAGACAAGGATAAATGTCCTGCTTCAATGTCCCGATATGCTTGTTCAGCAGCAGAAATTTGGGCACGAGAGGCAGGTGTTCTAACGGACATATAGCCCGTAATAGTCCCTTTTTCAAAAACAGGAGTGGCGTTCGCAACGACCCAATAATGGTCGCCATTTTTTCGACGGTTTTTAACGACTTGAGACCACGGTTTTCCCGCTTCCAGCGTTTTCCAAAAATCTTTAAAAACGGCTGCTGGTACATCTGGGTGACGAAGCATATTGTGCGGCTGTCCAACCAGCTCTGCCCACTCATAACCACTGGCCTCAATAAACGCCTCATTTGCCTCTAAAATATTACCCTGTTTATCTGTTCGTGAAACAATCGTAATTCCGTTTTCTAAAGCATATTCATTTTGAGTGACAAAACCGTTATCGCGCATAAACCATACCACCTTATTAAAAAGCTCAAAACTAAAAAAGTCTCTGAGTTATAGAAACAATAACCAAACACTCCCTTTAAACAAACTCCTAGGGAAAAGCTGATTAAATCACCTAAATTCAGGGCAAGCCAAATAATTTAATCAACTCTTCTCTAGCATAACAAACATTCCCTTACAATCTACTCAGTTTTTTTTATGCCCATACAAAGAAATTCGGATAGGTAGTAATGCGCAACGATATACCAAAAAAATATTAACTTCGCCTTTAAGTGTGCGATTAGGTAAAATATACGTTTATATTTTAGTGTATAATCAACGCGGGTCTCGCCACCCCTTATCGTCAATAAATCAACAGGTTAGGATATTTACAAAATGGCTTCAAAAGAAAATACAGTTTTAACAGGAAAATTAAAGCGCTGGAATGAAGCAAAAGGGTTTGGCTTTATCAGTACAGAGCATGGACAACGTGATATTTTTATTCATATATCAGACCTGAAAGGCATGAGCCGCCGCCCCCTTGTTGGAGATATGATTCACTATCAGGTCAAAGTTCAAAATGATGGAAAAAATAGAGCCATTAATGCCAGCATAGAAGGTGTAGAACGCATTCAAGATTCGCGAGATTCGCGCTCAAACAAAAAAGCATCCAAAAGTAATAAGAATAGAGCCCTATTATTCATTGCCTTAGCTACAGTGGCAATTATTGTAGCTATTGCACTGTTTTAACAAACATCGTAAATAAGCGCACCTAAATAACATATTACCCCCTATCTTGATCTTTTTTAACCAGTAATTTCAGTGCTTTTAGATAAGCACTGTAAATAATTTCAAAACGAAATTTGGCTAAATACTGCTGTTTAACCAAGATTGATCTGGCTTGCAACCATGCCTTGTCCTGACATGCCAAAAAAGCGTTAGAAAGCGATTTTTTATCATTAAAAAAAAGCCCCCCTTCTCCTGCAACCCAGCGATTAAATGCATTATCATGCACCAATACAGCATTTCCTGCTCCCATCGATTCCACTAAAGAAGGGTTCGTCCCTCCCACTGTATGTCCATGAACATAAACACGAGCATAATAACGCAAAGATTGCACAACATGGGCTTGATAAATCGCGCCTAAAAATAAAACATTTTTCGATGCTGACTCAACCACTGCACGATGATAAGCGTTGGTTTCAATATCATAGTCCCCTAAAACAACCAATTTAAAATCAAGGGTTAGGTCAGAAAATGCTTGAACAATCTCTAAAATAGAGTTTTCTGGTTCTGGACGTGCAATCACGATAGCATAAGATTTTGGCGCTAATCCATATTTTTGCAAGGGCGTTATATCAGCCCCCCTAATATCTTCAGCAGCATAAGGTATCACTGTTATTTTTTGTTCACCAGTATGACGTAATAAATGTTTTTTTATTTCAGGGTGATCCGCTATCAAATGGTTGGCTAAACGAGCACCCAACCACTCATTACAATAGAGCCATATTTTTTGGGCAAAAGACCACTTATCTCTACGCCACTCGATTCCGTCCATATTCATCAAGTTTCGCTGTCCATATATGCGATGGAATATCGAAAAAAGTGCCGTATTATAGCCGAGTGTTAAAACCACTCCTTTTTGGCGAATCGCATGGCGAATGGATTTATAATCAAATAAAACTGTACCTAGGGCACAATCTTTTTTTATTGAAATATGAACCCGCTGAATTCCATTCCATACGGTTGTATAAGGCTCTTTATGGCCAATTTCCTGACAATAAACGGTTACTTTCCAGCCTTGTTGTTGCATAAAGGTGGCAAACCCTTCCGCAAAAGATTCAAAACCACCATGACTCGCAGGAATCCCCCGAATACCTAAAATTAATAATCTTGGAGATTCATTCATCATGCTTGCCCTTTAAGCTCTACTTCAGGCACGATTTCAATCAGTGTTTTATTTAACACAAAATTTCCCCCCCCCTACTCGAGACAGCAGACGATTTAAAACATTACGATCATGACGATAGAGATCCAGCAATGGACCACATACAATAAAGAACAATAATAAAAGTAACTGCACCCAAATAAGGGTTACAACATAAATAAAGCCCATAAAACACACTGCAACTAACAATAAAATGAGCATACGCTTATAAGGATAACGAATAGGGTAATAACATTGTGCCAATATAAAACTGGCACAAAAATAAAACAGATACGCTAATAATGTTGCCACGGCAGCGCCTTCACCTCCATAAGGTGGAATAAGCCAAAAATTTAAAGCCAAATTCAAAAAAGCCGCTAAAATCATTAATAATGCTTCTTGAACTAATTTGCTGCTTAAATGAATCCCTGGTGAGATGGTGTATTGCATGCCATTAATCAGTGCAGCAAGCACCAATATCATCACGATTGTGGATGAAGCGTTATATTCACCGTTTCCAATTAAGTCCAATACACTCCCATGCACAATGTAAATGCCCATTAATACCATTAATAAAATTGCAAAAAAGTAGAGCGTTACTTTTGCATAAATACTTTTAGCATCACTCCGCTGGGACACTGAATAAAAAAAGGGTTGCCATGCAAATAGAAATGGAATTAACACGAGAATTTCAACAATATTGGCTACCTTTGCCCCCATAACATACTCTCCCAAACGATCCATTGAATGGTAATGGGGAAGCATATAACGATCAGAAGCTTCTAATATTTTTCGACCAATCAAAGCAGGCATCATAGGCAAACCAAATTCAAGGAGAGGACGCAAACGAGACCATTCAATATTAAATTCCATCTGCCTGAGACAACGAAACATTGCCACCATTCCAATAAGGCCAAAACCCAATGTATTCGCTATCAACATTCCGATCAATCCCATTTCAAGCACAACAATCAAGTATAAATTCGCCAAAGTAGCAATTATAAATGTTCCAAGAGACCACAAAGAGTATTCAAGTGAACGTTGCTGAGCTTTTAAAATCATCAATGGGTACTGCTGAATCACCATTGCCATAAACAGACCCGCAGATAATTCAACCCAAATACGTTCACCTTGATCGTTAAAAAGAATGTGTGCTATTGCATCACTAAACAGCCATATTAACCCAGAGACAAGTAGACTAATTGGAAGTAAAAAAAGAGTTAAAACGCCTAATAAGCGCCGTTTGTCTTGCTCTGTTACCTCTTTTTTATGAAACCCTCTTGGTAACCCTTGAGGCATACCAAGTGCTGAGAGAATAATTAAAATCAATACCCCTTGATACAAAAGATCCATTGCACCAAATTCGGCTTTTGAGAAATAACGTGCATAAATAGGCAAAAGAATTAACATCATGCCACGCTGTAACAAGTTTGCTACTGCATAAATAACGCTATCAGAAAACAGTTTTTTTAACATTTGTTTGCACACAACTTAAATGCACTTAAAGCATTTACAATCTTCTCGGCAGACTGTTCCCATGTAAAATGCTCTAAAACAAATACCCGTCCCTCTTGCCCCTTTTTTTGAGCATACTCTTTGTGCTCTAAAAGATACATAACACCATCAATCAATGCTTGCTCATCATTCAGTGGAAAATAATCAATATAATCCCCATAAACACTTCTTAAAATAGGAAGATCCGATGCTAAACATGGTTTTTCAAAATACAGTGACTGCATTGGTGGCATTCCAAATCCTTCAAATCTGGTTGGGCAAACCAGCATATCAGTTGACCTAAAAAAGCGCCATAAATTCTCATCATTTACATAACCATGAAAAATAATGTTTTGCATCCCTCTCGCTTGCTTTGTTAAGGCATTCATTAATGGGCCTGTACCAACAATATTTAAAGTAATATTTGAAGGAATCTGTTTCCAAGCATTAATTAAAAATGAAATATTTTTATCTTCTACCAAGCGCCCAACAAATAATACAGAAGGATGAGAACAAGAATTAATTTCACCTTTAAATGGCATTTGTTCAATATCAATTCCTGGGTAAACAGGATCTGCAATCTCTCTTCCATTTAACCAACGCTGATTATAATCACGAGACAAGTCAGAATTTGGAAACAGAACATCCGATGCCAAATAAGCCTTTTGAGTTTTATCCCACAACCATTTGGTATACCCCTGATTCCCCTTCTGGTAAACCGCTTCACCATAAACATCACGTAGCCAGGGAGGGCATTCATAAATAAAATTAGCCACACATAATTGGTGTTGCTCAGCCAAAGCCACGGCTTTAATTGCCGACTCTTTTAAAACACCCAAAACCCAGTCTGATTGATTCTTTTTTAAAAACCAGGGAAGAATCAATCGGTCACAGAGTGCTTCCAGCATTTTATCCAGCTTACGAGTAAACCGGTTTGTTCGACTAATGGTTGGACGGTAATAAATGTTAAGGGTTTCAATATCATGCCCTTTTAACCAACCCAAATCATGCACTGCATAAATAAAAACGTGATGCCCTTGTCGAGCTAAGGCTGAGGCAAACATAAAAATGGCGTAAAATCCACCGCCAGAAGCATGAGGCTGATTATTATCAACAATAAAAAAAAGCTTCATTAAACCTCCTTACAAAAGGGCTTCAAATGGATGTAAAAAAATGAATTAAAATTAATGATGAGATATGGCATATTGAATGGCTTCTTTTACCTGAGCTCCCCGATGACACCATGTGTGTTCAGCCATTAAATAATCACGGTTTTTCTTTCCCTGTTCAATAAAAGAGTCATCATAAATGGACTCTTTTAATACCTGATACAAAGAACCTTTTTCTTCAGGTTCAAAAAAACGAACGCTTGCCCGCTTATCTAACAAATCCAGCATTTGACCTTGTTTAGAGGTAATAATGGACTTACCCAATGACATTGCTTCAAACATTCGCATTGGAGAAAAATAAAACAGCGTTAATGTTTCATAAGGCATCACCATTAAACTGGCCAAGTCAATATGAGTCGCCATATCCCAATAACTCAAACGTCCTGTAAACACAATTTGCTTACGAAAAATCGATTCTGAAAGACGACAATGTTGCATTAAAGCCTCATTAACACCACAGCCAATAATTAAAACTTTTAACGCTTTATCTCTTTCAAGCAAAGGTTGCACAGATTGAAGAAGAGAAGGTAATCCATGCCAAATACGCTGATTTCCCGAAAAACCAATTACACGACACCCCTGCAATCCCAACTGATTCCGTAACCTTTCACGAACAGATTCAGGTTGAGGACAAAATTCATTTTTATGCGTTCCATTGGGCACAATAAAAAACTTTTCTCTGTCTTTAATCTTTTTTTGCCAAAGCTCATCACATACTCTGGACACAACCAAAACCGCATCAGACACTTTAGCTCGATAGGTATCAAGCCACTTTAACCCCCTTGAAGAAATCCCCCAATACAAATCCAGCTCTTCTACGGGTCCATCTGTATCCAGAATCAAAGGTAATTTAGAAGAAAGGCGACTAAAACAAAATGAAAACGCATGATCAGGCCGTGCCATAATCGCGTCAGGTTGCTCTTTTTTAAGAATAGAATGCTCTTTTTTAATATATTTCAACGAAAATAAAGACTGTTTTAATAAGCCTCGTAACCGAATGACTGGTTCTCCTGGCGCCTTATTATCAACTTTACATTCTGTCGCACTTAAATGACGCTCACAAGTGTCGTTATAATAAATGCATAATCTCTCAGACTGATAAGCATGAATTCTCTCATAAACAAATGCAGGAGGATTAAAGCCCTCATGCATAAAATAGAGTGCAACTGTTACACCATTATCAGAGCATCCCTTTGCAAGCTCTAAAGTACGAATAATCGGACCAATGGCATTGGCTAAATAATTAAAATAAACAATTTTCATATCAGTTTTTACAACATTCCATCATTTTAAAATATAACGCACTGACCAATACCTGATTATCAAAACGGGTCATCACATCTTCTAGCGCATTTAATGCCAACTGTTTGCCTAACTCTTTATCAGAACAAAGTTTAAACAAGGTTTCAGCCAAAGCCTCAGCATTCCCAGCTTCACACAATAAGCCCGTTTTCCCTTCTGTAATAATTTCTGGTACACCATTAGTCTCGCTTGCCACAATTGCTAACCCAGAAGCCATCGCTTCCAGCAAAACAAGACCAAACCCTTCACTCACACTTGGAAAAACAAAAATATCTGCTGATTGCATTTTGTAAAACACCGCTTGATGAGATAAGGCACCGAGCAAAACAATCTGTTTCTCTAGCCCATATTCAGAAATTTTCTTTTCTAACGTCTCTCGTAATGCCCCCTCTCCAATCAACTCTAATGTAAAAGCTACGCCACGTTCTTTTAATAATTTTGCGGCTTCAATTAAAAAAACATGGCCTTTTTGCCAAACCAAACGCCCAACACTCATTATTTTAATGGGGGTGTTTTGTTTACTGTGAATATGAGAACAAATGGCCTTTTTATGTTTTTTTATATTTGAAACATTCATTCCAAAAGGAAGCTGAAAAAGTTTACAACGATCTTTCTGAAAAAGAAATGAGGCTAATAACGTCGCTCCCGTTTGGGTGGCAATTCGCACAAAATCTGCTTGTTTTACCTTCTCGTCCAATAAAAACTTTTCAACCATAAAGTCTGTTCCATGTGCTGTCAGACTAAAATGAATGCCATTTAAATGTTTTAAAAACAGAGCCACCAACGCGCCTCCAAATAAAAAATGCACATGCAAATGTGTGTACTTTTGAGTCGTAATAAGTCCACTCAACTCAACTGCCTCACCAAAATAAGCAAGTAATTTTATTTTTTGACGAATCGAGGTATCAGAGGTAAAAAAAACAAACTTTAAACATGAAAAATACCCTGTTGGATTCAAAAACAACGTTCGTAAATGCTGGCCAATGTGTTTAAAAGGGTGAATGGGCAGTGCATACTGTGTCTCTTGGGCATACCTTTTATAGGATTCAGGATACTCTTTTGAACTCGGTTTTCTCACGCCAAACAAGTCCAAACGGCCTCCCAAGCCGCGAATAATTTCAATTTCATCGACAATAAATGTCAAAGAATACAAAGGAAATGTATGAATCAAATACGCTATGCGTTTTTCAGATTGAACTGCCATTTCAACATTTCCAGTTTTAAGGCGATTTGCGCTAATGATTGAGCTGACATCACTTTCCGATGAACCAAATATGGACTTCCTGTTAAGTCAACGGCTGCATCTTCCGTTGTTACCGCCAGTTTAATCTGGTATTTTTTTAATAATGAAAAAAAGTAAGTACGCTCTTTTGGAAGGTCTTCTATTTTTCCAAATGGATAGGCAAAATAATCAATCATAATATCCTGTTGACGTAAAGATAAAATACCCTCAATCAATTCATGCTCAACTTGCTCACGATTCAATAGAGAGAGCTTGGGATGAGACACAGTATGAGCGCCAATACAATGCCCTAATTCCATCAAGTTTTTTAATTGCGCCAAGTTCATTAATGCTGGTGTTTTGGGTAATTCAGGAACAACAAGGCGTATTTTATGAATCCATTCATTGCGTTGCACCAATGGTAACTCATTTACATAATAAAAAACCTGTTTTGCAAGGATGCCTTTATCGCACTCAGGACTATCAATAAAACGTTGCAACAGTGACAAACCATCAAAACTCATATTAAAATCATGTTTATGTTTATGTAAAGCCTGCAAAACAGTTGAAAGCTCATCAACCCAATATGGTCTCCCCTTTAAAACAGGATCACTTGCTACGAAAAAGCACCCTTTTAAACCATATTTTTCTAAAATAGGCATTGCGTGTGTATAGTTATCTTCATAACCATCATCAAATGTAAACAGTACGGCATCATGTAATAAAACAAAATCACCGCTCATATAACGCTCAAGATCCGTCATGTTAATGACTGAAAAATGGTTTTTAAAATAACAAACCTGTTCTTCAAAACATTTTGGAGAAATGCATTGTGGCGAAATCAGCCCCCCTTGTTCAACAATTCGGTGGTAACACAATACAATAATACGGGGCTTTTTAAGCCCCTTTGTTCTCACTGATGCAGCCAGTTTAATTAATTTAGTCTTATGCAATATTGTGGCAACTAGCTTTTTTATTACATAAAAGTTCATAACCCATACCCAAAATTATTCATCATATCGAACCTGACTGTCATGCTTGTTTTTTACTGGGTCTGCTAATGCCATAAGCATAGCAATAACCAGCACACACATACCAATAATAGGCTCTTTACGTAACGTCACATCAAACATATTTGAAATCAGTAAAACCAACAGCACCACTCCAGAAAAAGAGCCCACTAAAAATGGCACTTCGCCTTTTATTTTCATTACCTTAAAAACATAACCCGCAATGGATTTACACATTAATAGAAATAAAAGAAGCCCTAACAACCCTGTTTCTGCTGCAATTAAAAATAAAATATTGTGAACGGGTTGCTGAATGATATTAGTTACTCCTGTTGTATCAAACGAGGACATATTTTCTTCAAAAGAGTTTAACCCAATTCCAATAACAGGATGCTGGTACAGCATTTCCAGAGCAACCTTAATCAAGTCCCAACGCGAGTCATAAGCTTTTCCGTCATCCTCAAAAATTCGAATCAAGACAATATCCATAACCCCACTTAATAACAAGCCAACCAATACCAGCATTAATAAAACAAACAAACCAAAAATAGCACCGCTTGAAATTCGTTTTACGTATGCCCCCAAGATAAGCAGTAATGAAACAGCAAAAAACGTATTCATCCAGCCATTACGGGAAAAAGTTAAAACCAGTGCAATACAAGAGGCAACAAAAATTCCGGCAGCCATCACTCGAATAAACATTGGATAACGACTCAGCAACAAAACAAATGAGATTGTAATTGGAAAAAGAAGATAGGCTGCAAAGGTATTACAATGGCCAACTGTACCTGACACACGCAGAATAAGCGTATTACTAATAACATCATATTGAGAACCAGAAACACCACCTACAGGGAAAGGCAGTGTAAAAAATAAAAAATATTGCAACAATGCAAGTAAAAACTGAAAACCCGCCACTAGCCCAACAACATATAGAGCATATACAATGGTTTGCTCATCCTGAAAATACGTTCTTAACATCCATAAAACAAGAAAGTACTTTAAATAACGTAGCTCTTCAAAAAAAAGTAACGCATATTCCTCTGTATTAAAAACAGAAAGTGCCGAGGCTAAAATAAATAATACAATTAATGTATCTAATGTTTGCCATTTAGGAAGCGTTACTTTTTCTGTTGCTAAGTCCACCAGCCAAACAAAAAATAAAACAATAATAGGAAAATCAACTAAATTAACCACAAGCGAGCTGGAAGCACCGCCAAAATGCTCCATAATCACATATTTATTACCGTGATCAAACAAGTTGTACTGAATGGCAATCGGAATACAGGCCGTCAGTAACAAAATAACAAAAAGCCTAAAACTTGGAAAGACAATGGCAACACAAATGGCATTTAAGGTCACAAAAACTATAAAAAACCACTTGAATCCCATACTGGAACTGAGAACCAGTGCCATTGAAAACAGTAACGCTGCCAACACCATTAAAATGCTTGCAAAACTCCAGTATTTTGGCATTGGTGAACGAAATAGCGTATTCATTTATACTCCGCTCAATTAAAGGCGTTTATAAATAAAATTTGGAATTTCATTCTGACGTAAATTAAAGAATGCACCAATGGGTTTAACAGAAAACTGCTCTTTCATTACATTGACCATATGTCGCAAAGCAAATTTATCCGTAATATCATAGCCAATATTGACATACACAGCATCCACAAAGGGCAAAACAGAAAGATAGCTTGAATCATCACGCTCATTTGGTAAATCAATAAAAATATTGCTGTATTGACTCTCCTTCAGCTTTTTCATTAGGGCATTAAATGCCAAACTGTCCAGAGCCCTGTCTTCTCCATTTACATTAACCTCCAACCAGTCAATCCCTTTTTTATTGACAATATTTTTTTCAAGATTTAAGTTTTCTAATGCAACCGTATGTGACTCTAATGAGCTATAAACCACCTTAAGCAGTAAAATATTTGTCTGCGTTGCATGTTGAGCATAACGCGCAAAATATTCTGTTATAAAACTGGTGCCAGCCCCTGGAGAAGGGGAAACCAAAAGATGAATGCGACATGCATTTCCCTGATTGGATAAGTGTTGGCGAACCGTTGCAAATTTTTTATAAAGCATCGTTGTGAACTGCGCTTCATTTTTCATTGTTTTGGCTGAAAACTTAGGAAAAGAGGCCAGCACAGGTAATCCTGTTGCCAAACGAATACCTTTTAAATTCACAATTCTGGAGTACATTTTTTCTGCTGCAAATGCTGCTGAAATGCCGCCCACAATGGCAAAAAAGAGAGAAATAACCAATAAAAGAATTTTTCGAGGATATGCAGGGGTTGAAGTATAAGAAGCTGGAGAGACAATTCTGGCTGAAGCGATATCAGCCTTGTCCATTGCACCTGCAATCATAGCTTCATTGTATTTTTGACGATTGATTTGATAAGAGTCCAATGCGCCTGCAAGCTCTCGCTTTAACGCATTCATTTCTTTATAAACCAGCTCCATCTCCTCTAAACGCTTTTTATAACGTTCCGTTGTCTCTTTCCATGCCGCAAGCGTATGCTGATGCTCTTTACGTATTCTTGAGTTTAAACTCGAAATTTGTGCATTTTTTACTTTAACCTGTTTATTTTGTGAACCATGACTGGCCAATAACTCAATACGCTCTAAGCGAGCCTTGGTGAGAGCTTCCATAAGACTAACAAAATTAGGATCATCCGCATACAAACCTTGATTTGTTGAGGCAACTTCATTTGGATTAATGTTTAATAAGTTTTCATACATCGATTTAGCAGAAATGTATTTGTCAATCAAAATACTACGCTCCTTTTCAAGGTCGTAAGTACCAAATTGCATCTTTAATTTTTTTATTTTGTCCTCTATTGCCAATACTTGTTTCTGACTCGCATTCAACTCCTCAACAATGACATCAAACGCACTGGCATATCCATGCACTTGAATATGATGTTTTATATACTCTTTAACCAAAGAATCAACCACTTTCTGAGCCTGCTCTGCGGAATAACCACGCCATGCAATGGTAATGATATTGGTTCGTTTAAGATACTCAACCTCAACATCACCAGCTAATTTTTCAACCGCCACTTCAAAGTCCGTCATCTCTTTTTTAAGATTCACTGCAACCAAAAAGTTGTTAATGCCTTTTTTTATACTGGAAAACAACCGTTTTAATGTCTCATCTTCCTTTGGTTCAGGAAAAATATAAAGTTTATTATCATTCACCACTTTTTCCAAAACAGGGCGACTTAATAATATTTCTACTTCACTGGCAACATCTTCCATACTGACTTGTATGAACCCAGTTTGGCTGTTTTTTTCATTCGGTAAAAAAGGTTTTTTAAAGCGTCCTGCTGTTAATAAGACGCTGGCAGAAGATTCATATTTTTCTGTCACAATATAAGAGATGGCTAACGGAAAAATTAAAATGCAAATTGCAAATATTGATGCTTCTTTTCTACGCCGAAAAATAATAGAAAGTATATTCTTCACAACGAACCTACCTTACGTTATAAGTTACTGACGCACCAAAAGGCAAGTTACGTCTAAGATATTGATCAACAAATACATTCACATTTGTGATACGGGATTTGGGAACAAAAATAAAATCACCGGCAATCATTTTATGATTTGCCATAGCAAACAAATCAGAATCCAGATTGTACTTGTTAACATATACATTTAGGCCTCTTTTCTGAACAATCATAATTGAGTCAAGCTGAGCTCCATTTGTATAACCGCCAACACTTCCTAATGCTGCTAATACTGAAACCGTTCCATTCACTTGAATCGTACCCGGCTTAACGACCTCTCCTAAAACGGTGATACTGTGTCCATCTGATTTTTCAATACGTAGCGTAATATCAATGTTGTTGAATAATGCTTGATACTTTTCTTCAATTAACTGATCTGCTTTCTGTAGGGTCATTCCATTTAAATGAACAAACCCAATGAGTGGAAAATTTGCTGTTCCATCAACTGAAATGGTTGAAGAATACGGCTCATTTCCTAATCCCCCCGGATTTAGCTTACTAATAAAACGCTCGACTGCAATATTATATTTAACAAGACCTAACGACAATTTATCTAAAACACCTGCCTCTAAATAACGTTTTTGCAACTCAGAACTTAATTCATCCAATGTCATACCAAGTACCTGAAAACTGCCCAAGAGCATAAATTGAACCGTCCCATCAGGATTTACACTGTATTGATAACTTAAGTCCTCCCTATCCTGAATATTAAGCGCAATCACATCTCCTACATTTAAATAATATGGCAGGGACTCTACTGTCCCTTCTTTTACTACGCAAACAAGGCTGATGCGATCTCCTACCTGAAGCTGATACTCATCCAAACTGGTTTCAATCGTGTGCTCTCGAACGCCAAAGTCATCCGATTCTATCGCGACAGTACTCGCACACCCCGTTAAAAATGATAACCAGATACCTAACCAAACAAAACGTGCTGTTGATCCTAATTTATTTACTTTATTCACCCTTATTCCCCATATATGGATACATCACAAATTCATAATCTCCGTCTGCTAATGACATATACCATTTTTTATTCTGATACATCTCTGTTGCATACGGTTGATCTGATAAAATATAAGCTAAAAGATTGGTTTTCTCGACCTTGCGAACAGAACCCGCCTTTTTTAAAACATGCGCTAATACATCACAACCCGTCTCAATCATTTGAATATCGGTATATTGCTTTTCCAAAGCATAATGAACCAAAACCCGAAGAATTTCTTGATACACACCTTTTTGATCGCCAATGGCAACCATGTCCACAACTAATAAAACCGTTCGACCATTCATCTGGCACTCACGATAAATACAATACCCAATTAACTGCCCGTCTTCTCTTATCCATAAATATTGATAATGGTTAGGCGAATTAAAAAAACGCCAGCAAAAATAACGATAATCACGTAATGCAATGGCATAAAAATTTTTTGTAAATGCATGCATTAATTCTGTAAATTCTTGCTCTGTTGGAGGGACATTTCGCTTAGAAAGGTTTCGCTTTTTTCCTTTTAAAATACCCCTGTTTTTTTGAGTCCAGCGTATTTTTTTTTGCCAAAAAAAATCAACCATTGACCCTAAAAAAGGCGGGACTCCTTTTTGACGTAAAAAACCAGAAGGATAAATCATTAAAACATGACGAACAACAGAACGTACAGCAACAGGGCGCTTGGCAATTTTTTCCCATAACACCCCCGTACGTTCAACCGGAACACCAATTTCAAGACGTTCCTGTGTTTGAATAATATGCCGAAACAATTTCACTCCACAACCACGATAGTTAGGGTGTGTCACGCTGTCAGCAATGTGAACGGCTGACACCACTTTATCCCCTAATTTGTAGTACACATTTATTAAGCGCGAATAACCAGCCACCTCACCATCTTTGTCAATAATAATATCTTGATGATCAAATGGGGCAACCTGTTTGTTATATGTTTGATACCAGTCATACTGCTCTAAAAAACGGGTTACCGTTGCCTCACCCCACACCTCGCGAACCACATTAAGAAGAGAGTCTTTATCTTGATTAGGAAGGTAATTTCGAACCATGTACCCCATAAGACTATTGACGCCCTCTAATAAGCTCGCTCACAACGAGATGGTCATTGTAAATAACACCCGATGTTAACCCTGGAGGAGCATACAGTCCAAAATGCATCTGAGCCAATCCACCTAAATAATGTAAGCCACACAATTCTTCAGCCTTTTTAAGCTCCTGCTTGTCCCACTCTTCTAAACATTCTGGGTATTGACTGGAAGGAAGTTTATAAGGATTTATCCGATCATTAAAGCGAGAGGCAGAAGCCAGTTCACCATCTTGCCAAACAGCAATAATAGGCGAATCAAACCGATTTTGGCGACTGTAATCAATTAAGGTTGTTATTCGTACCCACTGCTTTTTAGGAAGTGTTAACTCTTTGCTCTGATAAATATCAGGATAAGAAACACCTTGCTCAGGAACGTGCATTAAATGTACGTGATAATCACTGTCAACATTCACTAAATAAGTACGCCACCATTTAGGATCATAATAAGAAGTAAACGTAGCAAGACTCAACCAGTTTTTTCCGGATTGCTCTGATAAATCAATATCCACCCAAACATACAAGTCAACCAATACCGTAGTTTCAATCACACCTAATGAGGTTTTTTTCATTTGAAGGGTTGGGTAGGCACGGTGATTGGTGTTTTCACCCTCAACATCGTAATTGGAACCATACATCCATGCTTTATGTACTGCCATACCATCCACAGCATTTAAACGCTCTAGCTGATGACTCGATGAGTTTTTATGTTTAGGGGGGACAATATAGTGCCCTTTAAAATCATCCACTTTTTCAAAACTGTTTTGATAGGTTTTTCCAATTGACAAGTCCCTCTCCTTTAAAAAAGTCTGAACAAAAAGAGGAACCGTTCCTAAATCATCCATCGCCATAACGGAACAATTCAAGGTGAAAATCGATAAAAACACACCGCCTAAAAATAAAGGGTTAGGTATCAATTTTTTTAAAAAATAATCGTTTTTTTTGCAATGATGCATGAAAAGCATACTCCTCTTGTGTAACCGCTTTAGGTAGTTTTTGAAAAGACGCTGAAAAATAGCCATATAACATACACGCCGTTCTTAATAAAAAAGGAAAATAACGTGCATTAAAAATAGCTCGTGAAATAAAAAATAACGGAATATAACCAGTTATATAATTATTTCGTCCATCCCGAATCATACCATCAAGATACCCTTTTCGCGTCCCCATTGGGCGCATATGGTGTACCGGAAGCTCACTGTATATTCGTGTCGTATACCCTTTCATACGCATCCTTAAAATATCCACCGTATCCCACCCAACAGAAGTTACAAATTCACCAATTTCATTTAAATAACAAGCTCGATATAAACGTGCTGTGCCAGAAGGAAAAAAAGCACTATGACGTTCAAAATGCCGAACCTTTTTTTTCATAATATAAGGGTGACCACTGATAATACCCAAGTTTTTATCCGCATTCATTTTCTCAATTAAACGCTCAAAATAATCAGCTGAAAAATTCAAGTCTGCATCGAGTTTAGAGATAAACTCAACACTTGGTAATGCCTCCAAGTATTTTAGTCCATAATTTAAAACATTCGCGACCCCTTCGCCAACAAAGTCATAACCACGATCCTCTAATCGAACATACTCAATCCAAGAAATATCTTTTACGTACTTTGCAACAACCTTCTCACTGCCATCTGTTGATCCATCGTCCAAAATCACCCATTTTTCAGGTAAAACAGATTGTGTTAAAACCGCTTTAATTGTTGTTTCAATGGTACGAATTTCATTACGCATCGGCGTTATGATGTAATACCGACCCTTTTGATTCGATTGACTAGACACTTTCCCACCTTCTTTTCATAATTTTACCCCCCCACAATAAGCCCCATCACAAAACAGGTCACAATCATGTGTAACATCAAGCTTATTTAATAATTAAGGGCTTTAATTAAGAGCTTTGTATAATGCACGTAGCTAAAACACCTCAGAAACACCGCGTCCACGCTTATCCGATGCTGCCGAAAGATCCCCATTTTGGCGTACAATTAACTGCACATCCCCCATGTAGTTATTTTTTTTAAGTTGATAGCCCATTAAGGTTAAAGCCTCTTTGGTTTCTAGAGGAAGCTCAGGATTATAAGAAATTTGATCTTTTGGTAACAACTGATGGTGTACTCGTGTTGCATCCACGGCTTGTTGCGTGCTCATCCCCTCTTCCAGTACATTCACAATGGTTTGAAAAACGGAGGTAATGATTGTTGAACCACCAGGCGTGCCCACGACCATTTCTACCTCACCGTCCTTTGCCACTATCGTTGGTGACATAGACGACAACATCCGTTTTTCTGGTGCAATCTCATTGGCTTTTCCTCCCACAACGCCAAAAATATTTGCCACCCCAGGCTTGGTACTAAAATCATCCATTTCATTATTCATTAAGAAGCCTGCCCCCGTTACAACCACGCCACTACCAAACGGCATGTTCAAGGTATACGTATTAGAAACAGCATTACCCTGAGCATCCAGAATTGAAAAATGTGTGGTTTCAGGGGATTCAAACTTTCCATACCGTATCTGCTTTGTTTCTGAAATCTCATCCATTAAAACCGTTTGCACTCGCTTGGCTAAATACTCGTCTGAAATTAACGCTTCAACAGGCACATCCATAAAATCGGGATCGCCTAAATAAAATGCTCGATCAGCATAGACCCGTTTTTCAAGCTCTGCATAGAAATGTGTTTTTATGACTTGCTCCGACAGCCCTTGCTTCTTGCCCTCTTCCAATGCGTGATCTAGTTTGGGTTGCAGCAATGCTTTCATTTTTAATAATTGAATAATTGCCACCCCACCCGAACTTGGTGGTGGTGCTGAAACAATTTGCCGTCCCTGCCACTCGCCCACTACTGGCGTTCGCCAAACCGCTTGATAACTCTGTAAATCATTAAGCGTAATTAACCCATCATAGCGCTGCATCTCTTTCACTAACAAACGTGCGGTTTCGCCTCGATAAAATTCTTCCCCCCCCTCTTTTGCAATACGCTTCAACGTCTTGGCCAACTCAGGCTGTTTAAATAACTCGCCCTCTTTTAAGTCAGAAAAATAGTCTGCAAAATTTAAGGGATCTTTGGATTTATTAGCAATCCATTTTTGATACCAAACGGCGGTTTGCGCCAACGGTTTTGAGACAACAAATCCCGATTGTGCATACTGAATGGCAGGTGCCAGAAGCGCTTTCCAAGGCAAAGAACCAAACCGTTGATGTGCCATCCACAAACCCATTACGGTTCCTGGTACGCCTGATGCCTGATACCCCACCAAAGAACGATAAGGAATCACGTTATTGTCTTTATCCAGATACAACGACTTAAATGCGGCTTTAGGTGCTTTTTCCCGATAATCTAAAAACAGCATTTTATCCGCTGTATTTTTTGCCTTGGCATGAAACAACGTCATAAAACCACCGCCACCGATATTGCCCGCTTCAGGATAAGTCACGGCTAAAACGAACCCCGCCGCCACCGCAGCATCCACGGCATTGCCCCCTGCCAGAAGAACCTGTTTGGTTACACTGGCACTGTATTCATCGGGCATGGCATAAGCAGCAGATTTTGCCGCCGAGACAAAACTTCCTGTCAATAATAAAACAATGCCAAGCCCCCACACGACCCTTTTTTTTAACATGCATCCTCCAATTTTTTACCACACCTTCATTTTAAGAAACCTCTGTTTAAGAAGCCTCTGAATAAGCGCTAATTCAATCTCTTATATTATTCTATCGCCATTGAATAAGGCAATGTAACACAAGCGCCCAAAGCCTCCATATTTTTTTAATGCTTAAATATCCCCATTCTTATTGATTTAGATTAAAATGATTTAAATTCAAAATAAGGACAAACAATATTATGTTTAAGAAACTCTCAATCACCGCGCTGTTTTTAAGCGCATTAACCGCTCTTTCCCTTCCAATTTATGCTGAAGAAGACCTGATTCAACCTGAAACACAAATGGACCAAAATGTTGATGACGCTGAATACAAGCTAACAATTGCTGCTTTTAAAAACTCAAAGTCTGGGCAGTTTTTTGACCATGCTTATGGCTTTGCTGTTTTTCCAACAATTGGAAAAGTTGGCTTTGTTGTTGGGGGTGCTTATGGAGAAGGACGAGTATATGAACAAGGACGATATAAAGGCCAAACAAGCATGACACAGGCCTCAGTTGGCTGGCAACTTGGTGGACAAGCCTATAGCCAAATCATTTTCTTTCAAGACCAACGTGCTTATGATGAATTTACCAGTGGTAACTTTGAATTTGGTGCCGCGGCTTCCGCAGTGGTAATTAATTCTGGTGTTGCTGTCGAAGCCTCGACTAAAGGCACTTCTGCTACAGCCAATGCGGGCAACAAACACGTTAAAACAGAAGGACAATACTATAAAGGCATGGCTGTTTTTACCATTGCAAAAGGTGGGTTGATGTATGAAGCCGTATTAAGTGGCCAAAAATTCAGCTTTACCCCTTATCACTAAAAACATTACTAAAATACAGTTACTAAATACAGCAATCAACAAGAGTTCCTAATGGATGTGAGTTTTTTCATTGACTTCATAACCCCCATCGCAACATGGTTGCAAGGGTATTTATATGAAATTGGATTAGCAATGAGTTCAACTCTACTGATTATTTACGGTTCAGACATACTTGGCTTTATTAAAAAACAAATTGGAGGAGTACAACCTTTTTTACGCCTCACCTTATTTATTATTATTTGTGCTTTTGGCTTTGCCTTTTTAACCAGTTTTTTAATCCCGCTCATTTTTGGCTTACTGCATAAGATTGATATAATCTGGCTACCATTAATAATCGTTGTTTCTTTTTACATCATTGGCTTTCTTGCTCGACGAAAAGGCTTTATTTAATTGCCTCGAATTTATTTAAGGAATCTCTGAATAACTCCATTTTTTACCAAAAACAAACATGTAAGTCATTAATCAATAAAATGACGAAAATGTTGATTGGGACTTAATCAGAGATTTCCTAAAGAGGCGCCGCTTAAACGTCAAGCAATTTAATCAGCGCTTCCCAAGCTTTCTTGAGCCTTTTTATATCCCAACTCTATCATTTCAGAAGCCAGGTCAAACTCTAAAGTTCCACAGGCATTCCGAGCGATTTCAATAAAATAATCTGCTGGATACGCTGCTAACTTGTGTCTTGCAATGGTACTTTGCATCGCATCAAAAGCTTGGTTAGCAACATCATACGCCCCCCATTCATTCGTAATGCGACTGACCGCAGAACCTTTTAACCCTTCTACAAATTTAGAAATTTTCTCAGCATATGGTGACTTGATTTGGTCTCCTGAAGCCTTGTTTATCGTTACCACACCCTTTTCTTCTGGCTTGCCACCAAGATTAACAGCAATGGTTAAATCGGTTATATCACTAAAAGTAGGGGCAATTGGAACCGGGTTTAAAACACCCCCATCAATTAGATCAACTCCTTGATACTTAAACGGTGTAAAAAGCAAAGGTAAAGAAATGGATGCTCTAATTGCATCAAAAAGCCGTCCCGAATTCAGCCAAATCTCCTTTTCATTA
Source organism: Thiomicrorhabdus sp. (assembly GCA_015487495.1). Taxonomy (GTDB): domain Bacteria; phylum Pseudomonadota; class Gammaproteobacteria; order Thiomicrospirales; family Thiomicrospiraceae; genus Thiomicrorhabdus. Next base: position 541 of record WFPP01000012.1, on the reverse strand, counting down.
CGAATATCCGTTGCAACAGCGGTGTATTTGACCAACAAATCTTCAATATGTAAATCCCCCACAAGCTCAGTGAGTGTATTGATAATTTTATCCCCCTTTACAAGACCACTTCTCTTCCATGAAAAGTCAACCAACGCAATAATGTCCATTTTTGTAATTGCTCGCACCCAACGTTCAAAATCTTCAAGTTTTCCCGCTGCATAAACACCCCCAATAAGCGCCCCAATAGAACTGCCAGAAATAGATTTAATCTCAAAACCACTCTCTTCAAGCCAACGAATAACACCAATATGTGCTAAACCACGTGCTCCACCACTCCCTAAAACAAGAGAGACTGTCTTTTTCTTATTTATTGACATAACATCATTAACCTCCTTGTCACTGCAAACAAACGTAAGCGTCCGGCCAAAGACACCTTGCCCCTTAAATAGTCGCCTACAACTCAACATTCCAAGGCATCAAATACTCTAAATCTGCTGGTTGCTTGGGCAACTCTTCAAGCAAAAACATAAGATAACTAAACGGTGTTAGGCCATTCGCT
>WFPP01000011.1 GCA_015487495.1 Thiomicrorhabdus sp. | reverse complement strand
CCCTTGTCACATCGGCACAAACCGCGCAAATGCAAATCAACGGCTTGAATGTCATTAATTTTTCGTCCAATGACTACTTGGGGTTAGCCAATCACCCACACATCAAACAGTGTTTAATTGATGCCCTACAAACAGACAGCACAAGCTACGGTTCTGGCGCGGCACATCTTGTCACAGGGCACCACCTCCATCATCATCTAGCAGAAGACGAAATTGCCGACTGGCTCGGCACCGAACGCGCCCTGCTTTTCTCCACAGGCTACATGGCCAACCTTGCAGTACAACAAGCGTTAATGCAACCCAATGATACTATTTTGGCCGACAAGCTCTGTCATGCCTCGTTAATTGATGGCGCACAACACTCCGCCGCTACGCTAAAACGTTACCCCCACCTCGACATAAACGCGCTCGAACGTCGCTTACAAAATACAGTTCAAACACACCAAGAGAAGGGGGGGAGAAATTTAATCGTGACCGATGGCGTGTTTAGCATGGACGGAGACATTGCGCCGTTAAAACAAATTCAAGCCCTTGCCAAACAGTATCAAGCGTGGCTCTTAGTCGATGATGCACACGGAATAGGCGTTTTAGGCGAACAAGGCCGAGGTTGCTTTGAACACTTTGGACTCTCGCCCGATGACAACACCATTTTAGTCGGCACACTCGGCAAAGCCTTTGGTTGCTCAGGCGCGTTTGTTGCAGGGTCAAACACGCTTATTGAAACCCTCATTCAATTTGCCCGCCCCTACATTTACACCACCGCCATGCCTCAACTCAATGCCCTAGCCATTCGAGAAGCCTTAACGCTCGTCCAAAACGCCCATGCTTCACGTGAAACGCTGACACAACACATTAAACAATTTCGACAAGAAGCGATGCAACTGGGATTCACTCTGCTTAATTCCTCCAGCCCCATTCAAGCAATCATTCTCAAGCAGAGCGAAACCGCTATAGCATGGAGTGAATGCCTTAAACAACAAGGGTTTTGGGTCACCGCCATTCGCCCGCCCACTGTACCCAAAAATCAAGCGCGATTACGTGTGACATTGAGTTCACAACACAGCACAAAAGATATAATTCAATTACTCAACGCCCTCAAAAATTGTCAAATAGATTTATACCCAAATCCTTGCATAGAAACGTAAAAAACAGTGTAAGGGGTTGGAGAAGAACGTGAGCTTGCATATAAACGAATCTCACCGTAATATGCATAATTCAAATCATTATTTATTTAAGAGTGCGTTAAATCAAAATGATGTCGAAAGGAAGCTGTAGAGGATCTTGAATATATTGAAAGAGATTCTGAATTTTATGCTCGTTCAGTGGTTTCTAAAATTTTAGCAGCCTCACGAAAAATTCCTGAGCAACCCTATATAAGTCGGATTGTTCCTGAAGTAGGTAATGACAAAATACGTGAAAAGTTTGTTTATAACTATCATTTAGTGTACAAAATTCAGCATCAAAACATTCTTATACTGGCTATTATCCATCGAAAACGCTTGCTTGAGCCCCTTTTAAAAAAACTTGAATGCAATTTAATCTAGACAAATTAAATACGGTTTAATGCAACCAGATACTAAAAAAAACCAACCCCACCCCTCCCCTTGTCAGGGGAGTGAGTTAAAGTACAAATATATTTTGCTCCTCCCCCTGCCAAGGGGGAGGCTGGGAGGGGGTTTAAGCATCAAAACGAGAAACACCATGCTAAACACTGAAACCTTTGGCCAAGGCCCAAATCTCTGCTTACTGCACGGTTGGGGGGCACAAAATGCACTCTGGCGCGATTGGGCACAACACACCCTGGCGTCTTATTACTGCGTCACACTGATCGAACTGCCAGGGTTTGGACACACCTCCCCTCTTTCTCTAAACAACCCGACACCACAAGAACTAGAAGCAGCATGGGTTCAAGCAATTCAAGCCACCTTACCCCATAAAACACACCTGCTTGGCTGGTCACTAGGCGGTTTATTGGCACAAAAAATTGCCCTAAAACACCCACAACAAATCAACCAACTCATCTGTTTAGCCAGCACACCCCGATTTACTCAAAATGACCAATGGCAATACGGCATCTCTCCCAAACTCATCAGCGACTTTATGCTTGCTGTCACTCAAGACCGATTACAAGCCCTCAATCATTTCTGGAAACTGCAACTCCAAGGTTCAGACAATGCTCGCCAACACATAAGGCACCTGCTTAGTCAGTTAAAAAAATACAAACTACCCAGCTTAACAGGCCTCACCCAAGGTCTTACCCTCCTCAAGGAAATGGATTGTCGCAATGACTTCCCTAAAATTCATGCCCCAACACTCTGGTTACTGGGTGAAAACGACCCGTTAATTCCCGTTGATTTTATTCAAAAATTTTTATCTGAAACCAGTACAATACCCTCCAAATCACACGCTCATATTCTTTCTGGCGCAGGACACATGCCTTTTCGTTCTCACCCAACAGAAACGGCTCAATCTATTATCGATTTTTTAAGCAAAAAGTGACTCACCCCAGCATGACCGAAACCAACGAACCCTCTCTGACAAAAATCAACCGTCAACATATCAAGCAACACTTTAGTCAAGCCGCACCAAGCTACAACGATGCCGCTATTTTACAAAAAACAATCGCGAAACACATAAATGAACGGTTAGACCTTACAACCATTCAACCCAAAACGATATTGGATTTAGGCGCAGGCACGGGGCTATTAACCCAAAAACTCATTGTTCGCTACCCAAGCTCCCGTATTCTTGCAGTGGATCTCTCCTTCGCCATGTTACAACAAGCACAACCTCGCCTAAAAACCGCTCGCTTCCCTCTGCTTGGCGATACATTGAATAAAGCTATTGGCACAACCCTCGCACAAAAAACGATTGCCAGCGCCATTAACGCCGATGCCTACCAGCTGCCTTTTGCCGATCAAAGCATGGATTTAATTGTCAGCAATCTCATGTTGCAATGGTGCGATGACCTAGACAACGTATTTCAAGAATTAAGACGCGTACTGCGTCCAGAAGGACTGCTGATGTTCAGCACCTTTGGCCCCGATACCCTAAAAGAATTGCGCCAAGCCTGGAAAGTGGCCGATGAAAAACAAGAACACGTTAACCAGTTTATCGACATGCACGACATTGGCGATGCCCTTATTCGCAATGGCTTTGGCCAACCTGTTATGGACATGGAACGGTTTACTCTAACTTACGACCAACCGATAGACGTACTCAAAGACCTGAAAGCCATCGGAGCCACCAACGCCAATACACAACGAAGTCCAGGGCTTATGGGAAAAAACCGTTTTAACAAAATGCTCAATGCCTACGAACAGTTTCGCCAAGACAATAAAGTTCCTGCCACCTACGAAGTAATACACGGTCATGCATGGGCTTCAACCGAACATATTCAAGGCCCCAACCGTAACAAACCGAGTCACATTGAAATATCACTGGAAGCGTTCTCAAAACAAATACGCCAATAAACAATTTTTGTTATATACACACAAAAGCCTGTAAATCACATAAAAAAGCCCATAAAAACGCAATATTTTCCCTGAAAAAATTTATACCCATATAACTCGATTCAATGAAAGAAAGATTAATGCTGTATTTAGCAAAAATACTTAAAATAAAGGATGGTCATTTACAAAATAATTCAGTAAAATAGCCATGCACGTTTCCTTTTTCTTGATTTTTACGTCAATGTACTTACCAAGAAACAGAGATGAGCAACTGTTCGAGATTTTTTAGTGTTAAGCGCTAAAATGGAGGGGGATTTTTCATCAAAAACCATTTTCAGGTTAATGCCTTAAAAAAATCGAACACTTAACTGAGAAATATCTTTTAAAACGACTCAGGTAAATAGTTAAATAATACGTCCTTTACGGAATACTATTTACCACTTAAGTAAAAAAGGGATTAAAAATGAAGATACTAAAACATTTAATCGCTGGTGCCTTTATGCTAGGCATAAGCTCAATGGCATCGGCGGCCATACCGCCACCGCCAGTAAACCAAAACCTGGGGATTCCTGATACCGCATTTTCACACTTTAGCCAAGAACTGTGTCAAGCTTGTCACTGGGCTTCTGCCAAAGGGCTTGACCCATTAAGTGGTGCACCGGTTAAACCTGGCCTTAACCCCAATAGACACCATTTACTTGTTGGTGAACCAGCAGACGGAAACCCTGACTTCCCTCCTTTTCGTGATCCAGATGGCGACGGGATAAACAATGCAACCCTTAATTGCTATAGTTGCCATATCATTAATAATGCAAACGTTGACATCAATACTGCCGTTCTTGAAGGCATTATCGAGCTTAACTATCGTAACTGCTTAAACTGCCATGGAATACCTTCTAATCAGGTAGGGAGAACAACCGTTCACCATAAAACAGAACTGGCTCAAACAGGCTTCTGTTTCCGCTGTCACGGAGGACTGGTTCGTGGTATTAATGTGGACACCCTAGAAGGTAAAAAACCAGATCCAAACGATGTTGCTGGCACCGTTCCGGTAGTTATCCCGGAATACAGACCAAGCATCATCACACCTTGGCGTAGTAATAAACCAAACCGTGATTTCTCAATCACCAGCTCAGCAGGCACCAACCCTGGTAACTGTAACTTCTGTCACAATACAGCTGAAGGGTCAGGCGGACCTGGTGCAGGTTTAATCTCTGGTGACCAAGGCGGAACCATAGAAGTTGTTAACTTGCCTGATGGTAGCACTTTCAATGCACCTATTCTGACGAACGCACAAAACCACCACAACACTGGTTTCTTTGGAGAGAACAAATGTGCATGGTGTCATGAAATTGATGGCGACTTTCAAACAGGCTCGCTGGCTATTCGCGTTTGTCAACGTTGCCACGACAGATCCACACTACACAACATTGAGTTTGATGCGGTAGGGGATGGCATTGCCCCAGGTCGAGAAGAACCTTACTACGGCCATATTGGTAACGAAGCCAACTGCTGGGGTTGTCACGGTAACAACAAACAAGTACAAAATGAAGATGGTGAGTGGGTTGACCCTCGTACAAACTTGGGCGTTACAAACCAAGGCGTTGTGGTTTCTAATGACGAAAATGCACGCATCTCGGTTTCTTCTGCACTCATTCCAACCATTAATACGCTAAGCACTCAAACCGTTGGCACGGGAGAAGAGGTTCAAATCACAATATCTGGAACAAACCTCGTGAATTCCAGCTTGACAAGAACCCTAAAACGCGATGAAAACGGCCAGCTAATGCGTGACGAAAATAATGAGTTTATCACTATCGATACGCCTGTTGTATGGAAATCAGAAGTGGTTGTCAGAGATAAAAACAATAATGTTATTGTTATTGAACCTGACTACCAAGATACCAATAAGCTAGAGTTCACTCTTCCTGGAACTTTAGCAAAAGGTGTTTATCAAGTCTCGCTTAAAAAAGCAGGACAGGTCTCCAATCCGATTGGTTTGACTGTTGTTCCTTCAATTACGGTTCAACAAGCTTTCGTTTACACTCCTTTTGGTAACTTAGCAATTATTTCAGGCTCAAACTTCATGGAAACAGTTCAAGGCATGACCTACAAAATGGTTGATCAAAATGATCAAGCGCCTTTAATCGTTTATGTTTGGCGTGATGATCTTATTATTGCTCTTTTCGGAGACACTCCTGACTCTGTAACAATTGAGCATATTTTCGATAAAAAAACAATACCTTTAACTCGGTATTAATAAAAAAACAGATACGCACTGAAAAGCACGTATCTGTTCATTTTAAAAAAGCGGAACTCACTCTGTGGCTTCCGCTTTTTTAATACATAAAACTTTAATAACCAACCAATAATCGTTATAAATATTAATTAAAAAAGAGCTAAACATCATGAAGCAATACAAAAAAACTCTGGCAACAAGCCTAATCATTGCCAGTTCAATATTACCCATTCAATCAACAGCCGCTACCTCGAACACAAACACTCAAACAAAAGAGCAACCCCCCGCCTCTAAAATTATTTTAGCCAAAGTCAATGACCGCCCTATTTATCTATACCAGCTAGAACCACAAATCCAGGCTGAGCTCAAAAAATACCAAAAACTAAGCTCCAAAAAACTCTCTTCAGAATTAAAATCTAGAGCCAAAAACCAAATTTTACAGAAATACATTAATGCAGAACTCATTCTTCAAGCCAGCCAAAAACACCCCGTTAATGACATTGAAAAAAAAGTGGCACAATACATAGAAAAAGCAAAAGAAAACAATCTGCCCATTCAAAATGAGGTTGCCATAAAACGTCAAATTCACATTGACGAATACCTTGAAGCACACGATTTAATCTCTCCTCAGCCATCCGAAGCCGAAGTAAGAGCCTTTTATGAACAAGGAAAAGAGCAGTTTGTTTCCACCAAAGACAAGGTTCATGTTCAGCATATTTTTGTAACAAAAGAAAATAAAAAGCAAATATACAAAGCAAAAGAGTTACTTGAAAATGGAGAAACCTTTGAAAACGTTGCCAAAAAATACTCCGAAGATGAAAATACCAAGGAAAAAAGTGGTGATTTAGGCTTTATTGTCAAAGGTTACATGCCAAAAGAGTTTGAAGACATCGCCTTTACAATTCAAAAAGCAACGCTCAGCGACATTATCGAAACAGAAGAAGGGTACCATATCCTGAAAGTACTTGAAGTCCGGCCCGCAGGAACCACGATTCCATATGAAAGTATGAAAGATTTTCTAACTCGTGGACTCGCCTCAACCGTGAAAGAAGAAAAAATAAAGGCTCACCTAAAAAAACTACACGACAATGCTAAAATTGAAATTTTTAACCTTGAAGAATAGCCTGTAACTGGACTTTTAAATTTAAAAGAGTATAATAGGAACCGCTTTAAGACTAAGCGCAAACAACAATGTCGTCTGTCCAGTGTTTTTTAAATTAAAACACTTAACTTTTTAAGTCTTGGGGGAGAGCTTGACAGACACAAAAAAACATTTGGAGATTTCAACATGAAACACCTTAAAAAAACCATTACCGCCATACTATTAGCCATAGGCACATCTTCTGTGCAAGCATCTGAAACCACCATTGACTTCGAAAATCAAGAAAAAACTCCGATCTACAACCCCCTTATGTCATTATCACTCGGAGACGTTACATTTGAGTCAATAGCAGGTGGTGGTTTTACTATCACTGATATAGATATTACGGATGTAGGCGTAACTGAATTAGACTTTTCTGGACAATATTTACTCAATGGGCCCATTGGGTTTTCAAGCCTAAAAATATCTTTTTTAAACCCTGTTAATCAATTTTCATTTAATCTAGGCGACAATCAACTAGACTGGGAACTCGAAGCCTTTAATACTGAAAATACCTCTATTGCATCTTTAACCATTGATGCTCTCCCTGTAAAAGGGACAAATGAAGGTGAATTTTTTGGTTTATCATCAGAGATGGGCATATCCTATGCCACATTAACTCAAATGGGAACACCTTTATTTGGCGCAGATACAATAGAGCTTGACAACCTTAAATACACAGTCACTCCTGTTCCAGAGCCTTCTACTTATGCGCTCATGCTAGGTGGGTTAGGCATGGTTGGTTTTATGGCATATCGCCGACGTAAAACAACAAATGCTTGATATTTTTAACTATTAATTAATAAAAAAGGCAACATCGTTTGCCTTTTTTTAACCTGTTTAATCGGAGGAATAGACAGACAATAATTGGAGTACCACAATAATGATACATTCTAAATTCATTATAATTGCCTTATTGGCCATAGCCAGTTCGCACACTTATGCACTAGAAGAAACAATGGCGATAGAAACAACGATTGATTTTGAGGACGATGTCTTTAAAAACAATTCAAGCCTAAGCTCATTCACCTATAAAAACATTACTTTTTCCGCCATTGAACGAACAGAAGGAACAAGCGCATTTAAATTTACAAACATTAACCCGATTAACTCTCCTGATGTTTCAGGGTATTTTTTAGAAACAGGTTCCAATAACTTTGCTGGTCTAACCTTCTCTTTTGCAAATAATAATGTAAGTGATTTTTCATTTAATTTTGGCGGTAACAATGTAAACTGGACTCTGGAAGGGTTTGATGAATCGGGCACACTGCTTGACTCCCTTGCAATCAGCTCGTCTCCATACGGAAACAATAGTGACTTTTTTGGCATCTCCTCAGAGACTGCTAATATCTCATATGCCAGACTGTTAAGTGAAGAAAAAATTTTTGGAATACTGGATGATGCCGTTTATATTGATAACATAACATACACTGAGGTCACCCCTGTTCCAGAGCCTTCTACTTATGCGCTCATGCTAGGCGGACTAGGCATAGTTGGTTTTATGGCGTGTCGCCGACGTAAAGCAACAAGTGCTTGATATTCTTAATTTTTAAGTAATAAAAAAAGGCAATATTGTTTGCCTTTTTTTATACCCAAATTTTAAATCGTGGGCTAAAACTAAAACTCACATATAAATTAAAGTATAATGTTACACTCAATCGTTTCTCAATAACTTCTCAACACTGTACGCATTATTAAAAAACGGTTTCTAACTCACTCAATAGCACAAAGAGATAAAAAAGGAGCTTATTTATGAAACGCCTCAAAAAAAGCTTGTTTATTCTTTATATACTGACTCTGGCAAGCATTACGTCAACCTCCCACAGCAGAGGAATGAAAATATTTGATGGCGAACCTACTGCTCCTCAATGCCGTAACTGCCATTATGATTTAGAACGGTTCCCTATGCTGGGTCTCAACAAGGGAATAAAAAACCCTGATCGCCACCATCTTTTAATTGGAACAGCCATTCCCCCCAGGTCTCGCTCAAAAGCACCCGATGCGATAGGCGCTATAAATGAAGGGGCACCTTATACCTGTTTTTCATGCCATTTAATGATTCTAGATACTAAAACCCAAGAGCACACCATCGTCGAGCCCTTTAGAGACTGCCTACAATGTCATCCCGCTTGGATTGTGACTGGGCCACCTGGTGGAATGGGAATGAGAGGACGTCGAAATGGAAATGGAAGTGAAATAAGCAATGTACACATGGATCGAAATCCACTGTTCTTACAACGTCAATGTCGCGCCTGTCATAACCGCGGAATGGGCGGTGAAGGTCGAGGTGGAATGGGCAGACGCTAACCCAACTCAACCATTAAAAAATCGCTAATTAAATCGCTTGAGATTCTGCGAGGCGTTAAAGGAAGGGGGAGACTAGGCGGGCTTTGCTGTCAACGGCAAGCCATTATCAAAAAGCCTCACTCAAAGAGTGAATAAGCCAAATTACCAGCCTCTGCATTACTTTTTTTCGTATATCCTTTTGCACAAAGTCCCCTCATCGTCACCGTTATTCGTGACATTACGCAAAACTCTCCCTTATAACGAAACAGAATCCAAAACCACATGATCTACCAATTCCTCATTCGCCTGTTCAGCCCTCTTATTTGGTTACTTATTGTCAAAGACAGCATAAAAAAACAGGGGGGGGGGGATTTTATTAAGCAACGGCTTGGTTTGGATTACCCTGCCTTACCACAGGTATCACAACGTATTTGGATTCACTGTGCTTCGGTGGGGGAGGTAAAAGCGGCCGAGCCTCTTATTCGAGCCTTGGAGTCAACATATCATATTTTGGTAACAACCAACACCCCAACGGGAAAACAACAGGTTAGCCGCTTATTTCAAGATCAGGTTGACCACTGCTATCTTCCATTGGACTGGCCATTTGCCATTAAACATTTTTTAAACCGTTGCCTGCCAACAGAGTGCTGGATTGTTGAAACAGAAATTTGGCCTAATTTATACCGTATTTGCGCTCAACACGCCATTCCACTGAACATAATAAATGGACGGCTGTCTTCTAAAACACTCACCCCCCCCAGTTGGCTTAAAAAAAGCTATCAACAAAGCCTTCTCAAGGTGAATAAAATACTGGCTCGTTCTCAAGCGGAAGCCGACCGCTTTATTGCTCTAGGCGCACCTTCTCATGTCATCACAGTCTTAGGCAATTTAAAATACGCTCAAGTTCAGGCGATACCACACGCACCCAATCCCATGCCACGAGAGTATGTCTTACTGGCTTCCAGCCACCATGATGAAGAGTTGCAAATCGCCCAACAATGGGCACGCTTACAACGTCCTGAACTATTAGTAATTGTGCCACGCCACCCTAATCGAAGTGAAGCCATTCAAAAACAACTACGCCCTTTTTTCCCTGATCTTAAAACAGCCAGCAAAAACCAGTACCCCAATGCAATGACTCCCCTGTTTTTAGACGACCGAATGGGCAAACTGATGCCACTGTTTGAACACGCTAAACTGGTTATTATGGGGGGTAGCTTTGTGCCCAAAGGCGGACACAATATACTCGAACCAGCAATTTATCAAAAAGCCATTATTACAGGAGCGGATATGAGTGATTTTACCGAAGAGATGGCGCTACTACAAAGTCATTCAGGCATCATTCAATGCCAAAACATTCAAGCCTTATCCAACATTCTCCCCTCCCTGTTAAATGATCAAAAACAACGTCAAATATTAGGAAAAAATGCCTTTCTCGCCATTCAAACCCAGCAAAAGATATTACAAGATTATTTAGATCATTTAATTTAAAAATCATGTAAAATAACTCTTTACAAGGCCTCTGCACAAAAGAAGGGCGCGAAGTTTATTCGTGTATTTTGTGCAAATTCGTACAAAAGGCCTCTACATTTAATTAATTGTTTAAAAATCTGGAAGAAATTATGGCTCGTGTTACTGTAGAAGATTGTTTGGATCAAGTAGAAAACCGTTTTGAACTGGTCATTTTAAGCGCCAAGCGTGCTCGTCAAATTGCCAATGGGGCCGAACCCACTGTTGAGTGGGATAATGACAAACCTTCTGTGGTTGCGCTACGTGAATTAGCCGCAGGTTCGATTGATAAAGACGTCGTTATGTCGGATCCAAATACCCCGCCTTTCTTTAACTAAATTTAGCAAGTTGCTTTCCCTCTATGCCCACCCCAAGCTCCCTTGATGGACTCATTCAAAAAACCTCAAAATACCTTTCTGAAGAGCAAGTAAACCGTATTAAAGCGGCGTTTGAATTTGGGGAAAAAGCACACTGGGGCCAAACTCGAAAATCGGGTGGAGACTACATCTGGCACCCCGTTGCAGTGGCTGAAATTCTAGCTGAAATTCAACTGGATCAAGAAAGCTTAATTGCTGCTATTCTGCATGACGTGGTCGAAGACACTCCCTATACCAAAGAAGACATTACCGAACGCTTTGGCGAAAACGTTTCTGAAATTGTGGATGGCGTCACAAAGCTGGGAAAGCTTGAGTTTGAAAGCCCACAAGAAGCCCAGGCTGAAAACTTTCGTAAAATGATTTTGGCAATGGCTCGTGATATTCGAGTCATTTTAATCAAGCTTGCTGATCGCCTGCACAACATGCGTACACTTGGGGTAATGCGTCCCGACAAGCAACGCCGTATTGCCAAAGAAACCCTAGATATTTTTGCTCCTATTGCAGGGCGCTTAGGCATTAATGCCATTCGTATTGAACTGGAAGATCTTGGCTTTAAAGCCATGCACCCTTACCGTTATGCCGTACTTGAAAATGCCGTACGTAAAGCACGCGGAAACCGTAATGAAGTGATTGAACAAATTACCGATACCATTCAAAACCGTTTAAAGCAGGAAAATATATCAGGTGATGTTATTGGACGTGAAAAACACCTTTATAGCCTCTATAAAAAAATGCGTAATAAACGCCAAAGCTTTAATGACATTCTGGATATTTTTGCTTTCCGGATCATTACCAACACCGCAGACGATTGTTATCGAACACTAGGTTCCATTCACTCACTTTACAAGCCCTTACCAGGACGCTTTAAAGATTACATCGCCATTCCTAAAACCAATGGCTACCAGTCCTTGCACACCGCTTTATTTGGCCCGTTTGGTGTACACTTAGAGGTTCAGATTCGAGATAAAACCATGCATGAAGTATCAGAACATGGCATTGCCGCGCATTGGCAATACAAACAAGATGAAGGGGCAGAAAACCACACCCCTTCCCATGTTGACGTGCGTGCGCAAGAGTGGGTTAAAAACCTACTGGAAATCCAGCAAAGTGCAGGAAATTCTCTCGATTTTTTAGAAAACGTTAAAATCGACCTGTTTCCAGATGTCATCTATGTATTTACCCCCCAAGGCGACATTATTACACTGCCAAGAGGCGCAACGCCCGTTGATTTTGCCTATGCTGTACACACCAACATCGGCCACGCCACCGTTGCCTGTCGCATTGATAAAAAACTGGTGCCTTTACGAACCAAACTGGAAACAGGCAAAACCATCCAAATTATTAAAGGCAGTCACGCACAACCCAACCCGTCTTGGCTAAACTTTGTTAATACGGCCAAAGCACGCTCCCAAATTCGGCATTTTATGAAACATCAACAAACGGATGATGCCATTAATCTAGGGCAAAAAATGCTCAGTAAGTCATTACGCAAACACAACATGTCTTATAAAGGACTAACACAAGAAATTCAAAAAGAACTCATCTCCGTACTTAAACTCTCTGACTGGAATCAATTACTGGAAGAACTGGGTACTGGCAAACGTATCGCACCTTTGGTTGCCAAGCAAATTCATGATGCCGTGCTAGGCTCAGATGACCAAATCCCCAAAACAAAACAAACTTCTGAAGAGGGTGTTTCGTTACCTATTTCAGGCACAGAAGGCATGTTATTGCACTTTGCCAACTGCTGTCACCCCATTCCTGGTGATCCCATTGTTGGCTATATCAGTGCCGAAAAAGGATTGGTGATTCACCGTTGTAACTGCCATAATGTCAAAAGCATGAAAGATCTCTCAGAAAAGTGTCTGGATGTAAATTGGGAAGAAACACCAGATGGCACTTACCTGGCCGAACTGCAACTGGAAGCCACTAATCAACGTGGGGTACTGGCCACCATTGCCAATGAAATCGCCAAAACCAATACAGACATCGAACGTGTGCGTTCCGAAGATAAAGACGACACCTACAGTCTAATGCATTTTGTTATCAATGTACGAGATCGAGTGCATTTGGCTCAAGTGATGCGGCGTTTAAAACACCTGCCCATTATCGAAAAAATTCACCGACTCTAAAAAAGAGTTAGACAAACATACTGACCACCAGAAAAAGGGAAACCACCATGCGCGAAATTATTTCAACGCCCAATGCTCCTCAAGCTATCGGAACTTATTCACAAGCCGTTCGTATCGGTAATACCGTTTACCTGTCTGGACAAATTGCATTGATCCCTGAAAGCATGGAGCTTAAAGAAGGTGATATTGCAGAACGTATACATCAGGTGTTTAAAAATCTGGCCGCCGTCTGTGACGCCGCAGGCGGCTCTTTGCAGGATATTGCCAAACTGAATATCTTCCTGACCGATTTAAGTCACTTTGCAACAGTCAATGAAATCATGGCACAGTATTTTGAACAACCTTACCCTGCACGAGCCGCCGTTGGTGTCAAAGAACTGCCCAAAGGCACCGATGTGGAAATGGATGCCATTATGGCACTCTCTTCCTATTAACAAGCATCTATTTAGCACCACTCTAAATCAATACGCCATGATCAAACCCGATCATGGCGACTGACCCTTTTTTAAACGCCTTACCTGTACACAATACCTTCCACCCACCTCGAGACAACTTACCCTTGTCTAACTTCATCTTACCCTCTACGAATAAAGAACAATAACACTCTTATCTCACTCTGATAGAATGCTAAAAACGCCTTAAAACAGCCCTTAATACGACTATGGCCTGTATATTGCTACTTAGCTACTTATTTGATTTAATGACGATACTGATAATCAATGTTAATTTTAAAAACAACAAGAAAGCGCCCCTTACCATGAATGCAATCAAACTATTTTTTCTAACTGGACTTTTCGTCAGCACCTTCTCCTTACAGGCCAGTGAGCCCCCCATTCAACTGACCATGAGCGTTAAAAAAGAAGTCACAACTCTGGATGCCCAAGGTAATCAAACAGTTAAATACCTTCCTCCTACGCAGGTCACGCCGGGCGACACCGTCCTTTATACGTAAGCGTCCGGCCAAAGACACCTTGCCCCTTAAATAGTCGCCTACAACTCAACATTCCAAGGCATCAAATACTCTAAATCTGCTGGTTGCTTGGGCAACTCTTCAAGCAAAAACATAAGATAACTAAACGGTGTTAGGCCATTCGCTT
>WFPP01000010.1 GCA_015487495.1 Thiomicrorhabdus sp. | reverse complement strand
TAACCCAATACACCAATCAGGCGATGGAGTTTCACGCGCCCGATGGGGATAAAGGGGAAAGAGGAATAGACCCTGTTACAGGGTTGCCACTGGGTCTGCCTTTGCCAGAGGGTGCCGCTGCCAATCACCGTTCTTGGCATCCGGTTATGAAAGAGACGGGGCGGACTGCCGTCGTGCGTGGCCTTGGCCTTTACGCTCCCCAGAACGTGATTTTTAACCCTCCTTGGGATGAAATTAACGCAACATATACCCCCAAAATGGGCGTGCAGACCATGTACTGTTCCGACTGTCATGGAAGTGCAGAGCCTTTTGTGGCAGGAGATTCAGCAACTCACAATGTCGAACCACCACCCGATGGTGCATGGGGACCTCATGGATCCGATGATCCTTTTATTTTAAAAGGGAACTGGAATGTTGACACGTCGATTAGCCTTGGAACTCAGTTGTGCTTTAGGTGTCATAAAATGAGTGAGTATGCTGGTGGCAATAATGAAAACTCTCCAACCGGTTTCTCAACAACTGCTGGGAATAACTTACATGATTGGCATGCAGGCCAGCTAGGTGGTTTACGTTGCACCTGGTGTCATGTAGCGATCCCTCATGGTTGGCGCAACAAAGCGTTATTAGTGGATATTAGCAGTGACCCTGAGGCAATTACGGCAGGCTGTAATGGGGCGCCCTGTGATGCCCCACCTTATATTCAAAATGCTTATTTAGGTGGGGGCGGTCCTGTCAACTGGAGAGTGAGTGGTGAGTGGACATCGCAAGACTGTAATTCTCCTGGGGCTGGCGGCGGTTGTTTTGGGTGGATGGGTGGCATGATGGGCGGTTGGTCTGGCCCAGGAGTAAGTTGTCGGTCGCCTAATTAGATTGATTTATTGGGTTGGAGTGTCATACCATGTTGAAAGCAAATCAAATGGATTTTGTTCTCCTGTAGGGGATTGCCAACCAAGTTGAGAGAGGTGTATCTCGGTCATAATATTCATTTGTGTACTGCTTTCAGCGTCTTGAGTCATATTCACCATTTGATATCGATTAAGCCCTTGATAGGGCGCAAGTTCTTCTGGTTTGGTAATCTTGTGTTGGCTTAATATCTCTTGTATTCTGGGTTCATTGAGCCGAGAAGCGACCATATTGTATGTGGGTTGAATTGGCTGTTTGGAGCCGATTAAAATAAGGTCTTCATTGCGTCGAATGACAAAACTGGAAGTGTAGGGGAATGTATTGTTAAAGGCTTTAATAATCCCTTTAAGGGTTGTGGCATCCATTTTAAACAGATTAACCCACTGTGAATAAATTCCACTCTCTTTGAGCCTATTTTTCGCAATATCAAAAAATTCTTCGGTAAATAGGTTTGAGGCACCGCTTAGCCACGGATGTGAGGGCTGAGAAATAATCATGTCGTAGCGTTTTTGTTGCGCTAACAGGACATGGCGTGCATCTTGAATTTCCAAGGTTACCCGCTTATCGGATAGAGCGGGTACTTTTCCTTCTGGATAAATGCTTTTCATCGCTTCAATAACCGCAGGTTCTAACTCGACCACCTTAATGGATTGAATCGGTGTTTTGGTTAGCGCATAGGCGGAGATACCACCACCAAACCCAATAATAAAACCGTTTTTTTGTGGGCTTGGTTCGCTGTGCAAAAGATAGGGAAGCAGTGCCAGTAGGGATGCCGTTAAATCAATATTGTTTTGATTAAAGTGGTCTATAGTGGCTTCACTTAAACCATTGTTGATAAGTCGGCTGTATTGGTTGCCGTGGTCAATGATGGCGATCACACCGCTTTTTGCTTCTTTAATATAGGTGACTTGATTTTCGGTTAAATTGGTTTTTCCTTGGCTATTAAAATAGGCAATGAGTAGGGGTTTGTAGCTTAGATGGGGGGATAAAATAAGGGTGACGAGTGTTAAAACACTAAGGACAAGCACAATGAGGCTCTGTTTTTTTAGTGAGAGGGATAATAGAAATAGAGCGCCGACAATGGCGATTATGGCTGCCATACCGAGCAGTAGTACTGCCGTTCCAAAGTATGGAATCAGCCAAAATCCTGCAACCATAGAGCCTAAAATACCTGCAATGGTATTGACTCCAAAAGCCGTTGAACTGTCAGGCTGTACTCGTTCTGCTGTTTGAGTGTAAAGTTTTAATGCTAACGGGAAAAGCATACCAAACAAAAAAGAGGGGGGAGAAATAAGTGCAAAAATGGCCAAGTATTTTAGAGCGTTTTGGGTTGCAAAGCTAAAATCATTATGGGTTAAATACGTTTGCAGTGCTGGAATGTAAGAGAGTCCAGAATAGGTGTATACCAGTAAAATGGACAGGGTGAGCAATGCATAGCCAAGCCATAGAGAGGGTTCTTTAATGGCATCAAGGTAGTGTCGAATGACCCATGATCCTGTTGCGATAGCAAACAGTAAAATGGCAATCAGAGTGGAAAAACCATAGATTGTACTGCCTGTAAAAATAATTAAATACTTGCTCCAGCCAATCTCGGTGGCAATGGAAACAAATCCTGTGATAAACAGGACGCCCAGTGCTTTCCATTTTTGTTGGTTAACAACAGGGGAGGAGGTTTTTATATGAGAAGAGGCGGGGTAAGATGAATTGAGCTTGCTTAAAAGAGAATTTTCTGGAGTAGACATTTTTGGAGTACCATTGCTAAACAACGCCCCTTTTTGCGATGCGGAGATGGCTAGGAAAGCGATTACCATATTGATTAAAACGGCGGTGTAAATAGCCCCGTCTAATCCAATCAATGGCACCAGAATAAAACCACAAAGGAGTGCGCCCAATACAGCGCCAAAGGTGTTTAAACTGTACACTTGTGCATAATGTTTTCCCATGGTTTTACGTTTTTGAATGAGTAACGTTGAGATTAAAGGCAGTGTTGCCCCCATTGCCGTGGTTGGGATGAGCAAGAGTAGTGTGATTACGATAAATTTGAGTGCTGGAATCTCAGAAAACAGAGGGACATTGGCAATAAGATAGTCTAAATTAAGCAAAACAGGCAGCAGTGCCAATCCAGAAAAGGCAATGGTGATTTCAAGCCTAGCGTAAGTGGTTAGAATGGATCGTTTTTGATGGTTAATATAGCGAGAAAGAAAGCTTCCGAGTCCTAATCCCAAAAAAAAGGCACCAATCACAATGCTTAAAGAGAGGCTGGTTGCCCCCATGCTGAGCGTGGCAAGTCGAATCCAAATCACTTGGTAGATCATGGCTGCCGTGCCTGAGCCAATTAAGAACAGAAAAATCAGAGCGTATCTATGGGACATATTTAAAATAACAGTTTATTTAAAAGCCGCTATTTTAGCATTAGCTTAGTCACTCCATAATGCCTTTATAAGGATTTGGGTTTAAGATTTAAATTGACGCATGATAAACAGCATCAGTCCCATGCCAATAAAGGCACTGGCAAACCATGCCCAGCCGTGGAGGCTCCCAGAAATAATGGCACTGAAAAAGCCACCAATGTTACACCCATAAGCGATGACAGCACCATAGCCCATGAATAGCCCTGCAACCGTGCTGGAAAATACGGTTTTAACTTTAAATGGGGGAAGATTCGTTTTTCTGTTTTTGGTTGGGCTGTGCGTTAGGTGGCTAACGATATGATAAATGGCCACGCCTAAAAAGAACCCCAAACTGGTTAGAAAAATGGTGTCTTCAGACAGTGGTTTATTCATGCCTGTTTCATTAATTGCAGTAAACTCCCAAAAATCCCAGTCAATTTCCAGTTGAAGTAGCTCAATGCCAACCACGCCTAATTTAGGAAAAATCCAGCTGACTGCCCAAGGGCTGCCCGCTAAAATCAACACGCCTAAATTGAGTAGTGCCAGTAAGCTAACGGCCCAAATGATAGGTGACATACCCATAAAAAAGGCGGAATTTGTTTTATCGAATAACGGTTCGATATGACCATAACGACGATTTTCAATGGTTGAAAAAATGAAATATAAGAGGGCAATTAAGCTTAAATTAAGAAGGAGTCCAATACCCCAATGCCATTCGGTTGCAAATGAAAAGACTCCCCATTGTGAAAAGGTAAGCCAAAATTCAAATTGAGAGGCGGCAACGGTGCCACCAATAACCATGCAAATAAAGACCCAATAAAAACGCAGTTTAAATTCACCCAAAAGGCGTAATGTTCCTGATGAACAGGTGCCTGCCAATGCCATGCCCACACCAAAAATAAACGCACCAAACAGAACATTTGCCCCTAAAGGTCGAATGGCACCCTGTACTGCCACATCGTATTCAGGCAGTAAGGTTAAGGCGGGGAAAAATAGCAAGCTTCCCAAGGAAAGTAGCCAAAGGTGACCACGCATACCGATGGCTTTTTTTTCTTCCATAAATTGGCGCCAATAACCTGTAAAGCCAAACCCGAAATGGATAAAGATAAACCCAAGTAAAATCCCCAGCAATAACAGTTGTGATGTGTTTGCCGAGAGAGTGAGCATTGAGGTAATGAGAAGAAACACCAAAGCCAAAGCAATAAATTTACGCCATGAATTTTGAGAGTGATAAAGGGTAAATATCAAGACGACTTCTCCTTTCTTTAAAGTGAAACAATGTTCGAAAGAAGGATTTTATAAAAAAATAGATATTAAATAAAATGATTAAGTTTAATGGAAGTATCTTATTTTAAGATAATTAATTATCCTGACTTTCCTGTATATACTGATTAATGAGGGTGTAGGGATCTTCTTTACCTGAAGGAAGGTTTGCTGAAAGTGTTACGAGTGTTTCGATTAATAAATTACTGTCCGTAATCAGGTTTATTTTGTCCGTTGAAGATGTTTGTTTTGCTATGTTATTGGTAAATAAGAAGTAGCGTGGTAATTCAGTGGCATTGCGTAAGTCGCCGTATCGAAGGGTTTTCATTGCTTCTACTTCCTGTTCAAAATAGGTTTTGGTCCGTTCAAAATCCATTACAAGGGGTTGGTTGCTACCGAGCAAGACCAGTGCGCCCATTGTTGGATCACCAAAAATGGCCCCTTTGGGGAACACGCTGTAGAAAGTGTGTAATATGGCTTGTAATGCCTGAGTATTGAGCCTGAGTAAATTGAGGTGGTAGCCAAAAATTCCGTCTGGTTTAAGGCGAGAGTGAACCAGTGTAAAAAATTCCTGACTGTACATTTGGGTGGCCCCTGTTAGCCATGCATAAGGCGCTTGTGCCGTAATAATACTGTAGTGTTCATCGTTGTTTTTTAATGCTTCACGAAAGCTTTTGTATTCAATATCTACCCGACCATCATCTAAAAAGGGAAAGTTGACCAAGAGATTAAGAACCATCATGGACTCGACTATTTTAGGTTCAGGTTCAATGGTTGTAACTACGCCTTCCAAATCGCTGTTAGCCAAAACACGAGGAATGGTGCCTGCCCTAAAGCCAAGCACCAGTGCTTCGGTGGCATTTTTTTGTAGTAAATATGGCAGGACGGCGGTTAATGATTCGTTAATGTTACCCCTGTAGGGGCTTCGGACATGCACCTCGGATTGGGTCAGGCCATTAATTTGAATGTTTAGTGCTTCTCTTTGATAAAGCGTAAGGCTAATAATGCCTTCTGGTCTTTCAAAGGTTCTAAGGTTTATGACGGGTTTTTCCTTATTAATGTACTGGTAATAATGCTCTTGAAACATGGCTTGAAAAGAGAGGGGGGGGATAAAAAATGCTCCCGCTCCAAGAGTGATTAAAAGAGCATAACTTGTTAGTCTGCCAGACATTTTTCTCTTGTTGGAAGTGTTCAGAGGGATCAGTAGTAGTGCGAGTAATAATGGCGTGATGGCAAATATTAATAGAATATTGGCGCTTCCAATAGAGGGAATCAGCCAAAGTACTACGACAATGGCACCTGCAATCGAGGCGAGTAAGTGAAGGGCGTAAGCAAAGCCAATGCTTTGTTTTATGCTTTTTTTAATGTATTGATTCGTTTGGCAGTAAAGAGAAAGTGTGAGTGCGATGCTGGCACCAAAAAGCAAACTGGGCAAGCAAACCATTAAGAGAAACCAGAGGGCATCCAGGTGGAAAAATAGTTCGCCTAAATAGGGGGAGTCGTTATAGATCTGGGGGGCGTAGCTGAATAACAGCCGTGTTATATTAAATGCAATAAAGAGCGCAATAAGCAACTTAAATAAATGTGTTTGATTGAGTGATTTTGTTTGTTGCCAGCGAGAGAGTAAAAACGCACCAATGGCCATGCCTGCTAAACTGCTTGCCAAAATTACGCTAAAACTGTACAGGGTTGAACCTGCATACAGGCTAATTATTCTGCTCCATATGATTTCTGAGCCTAACCAGATAACGCTTAGGCAGGCTAAAATAATGAGTAAGCGTATGCGTTGCCAGGATAAAGAAGCAGGTAAAGAAGAAAAGTGAGAGGTTGTTTCTGTTGTAGGGGGGGGAGATTTTTTATTATTTGTTATTGTAAAGCGGGTTTTAATGTAAGCAAGGTAGCCGAAAAGTGCTGCGATGAGATTAAATCCAGCAGCAGTATAAAGGCCTCCTGTTAACCCAAATTGAGGCAGACTATAAAAGCCACCCAAGAGTGTTGCGATGACTCCTCCCAGCATAAACAGAGCATACGAAGAGGGAAGCAGTGAAGCATGTGTATGAGAAGGCGTTTGTTCTGAAAACCAGGTGGTTAAAAGTGGAAAAGCCATCCCCAGGCCAAGGGCAGGAATTAGGGTAATTAAAAACGCAGTAAAAAAGCCACTCCAGGATGCAATCTGGTGACTGGAAGAAAGCGCTGTAATGTATTCAGGTTCAATGAGAATGGGTAAGAGGAGGACGGCACTGATGGCAACGACGATTTGCATAAAAACAAATATTTTTAGGTCGTGGAAATTTTTTCGTAAACAGCTTTGAGTGACTTGAGTTAACAGGCTTCCAAGGATTAGTCCCAAGAAAAAGGCCATTAGAACGGTGGCGGTATTTTCATTGTCATGAAACCCAAGCAAACGGAACCAGAGTATTTGATAAAGAAATAATGCAATGCTTGATGTTAATAAGGCAAGGCTTGAAAGGGCATACACGGGTAATTCTTCTCCAATGGTAAAAAAAGAGTCTAGTGGGCTGGTTTTATAACACATTAAACGGTAAATTATAGCAAATCATTTTTAATAACGGCTTGGTTTAGCATCTAAAAAAAGTCTTTTTGTGTTTAAAAAATGGATATTTAGCCGTTTGTTTGTTTTTAAAAAAAGAGGAGGCGTGACATTGAGTAAAGTAGGGCTTTTTTATGGTACAGATACGGGTAATACGGAAAGCATTGCTTATAAAATTCAAGCGTATTTAGGAAAAGATCTTGTCGTATTGCATGATGTTCATGGAGCAAAAATCAGTGACTTTGAACCTTATGAAAAAATTATTTTAGGTCAACCAACCTGGTATTGTGGCGAGTTGCAAAGCCATTGGGAAGATTTTTGGCCGAATTTTAAAAAAATTGATTTTAGTGGCAAACAAGTGGCTTTTTTTGGCTTGGGAGACCAGTTGGAATACGGTGAGTTTTTTTTGGATGCCATGGGGCTCATGCATGAAGTTGTCTTGGAAAATGGAGGAGAGCCCGTTGGGTATTTTCCCAATGAAGGCTTTTTTTTTGAAGCATCAAAGGCACTTACTGAAGATGAGGCATTTTTTGTGGGGTTACCTCTTGATGAAGACCAACAGCCTGAGCGAACCGAACAACGAATACAACTCTGGATTGAACAAATTCGAGATGAAATGGGGTTATGATTCGAATTTAAGGGCGTTATAATACAGCGCCCCCATTGTTAAGCGTGAAGGACGTTATTTGTTATGAGTATTTTACCAAGTCATCTTAAATATGCAGAAACCCATGAATGGGTTTACATCGATGAAAACGGCCATGCCATTGTGGGGATTACCGATTTTGCACAAGAATCATTGGGCGAGTTGATGAGCGTTACCTTTCCTGAGCAGGGAGGGTATGTACAAGCAGGTGATGAAGTTATGTCTTTAGAGTCGGTCAAGTCTGCATCGGATATTTTTTCGCCTGTAAGTGGTGAAATTATTGCCGTTAATCAAGCACTAGAGGAGGAGCCTGAGCTGATTAATGAGGAACCTTATGATGGTGGCTGGCTATTTAAAATTGAGCCTCATGATGAAAGTGAACTGGATGAACTGTTGTCTGATTCTGAATATCAGGCATTGATTGACGGATAGTTATAAACCATTATTCCTGTTCAAAAAATTTCCCCCCCCTAATTTTCTAATACGACTAATATGACATAAGAAGCCCACGATGTTACCGAGTTTACGATTAAAAAAGAATGAAGAGCGCCGAATTAAGCAAGGTCATGTTTGGGTGTTTAGTAATGAGGTGGATATTCAAGTCACGCCACTAAAAAACTTTACAGCGGGTCAGCAAGTGATTGTTGAAGCTCATAATGGCAAACCATTAGGCATGGGGTTTGTGAATCCAAACACCTTGATTTGTGCTCGAATATTGAGTCGCAGTCCAAAATTAGAGTTGAATAAAAAGTTCTTAAAAAAACGCATTCAAGCGGCACAGGCATTAAGAGACATTCATTTTGATCAACCTTTTTATCGTTTGGTGTTTGGTGATTCGGATGGCTTGCCTGGATTGGTTGTTGATCGTTTTGGTGACGTATTGTCAGTACAGATTACGACAGCAGGGATGGAAAATGTTAAGAGTGAGATTGTTCAGGTCCTAGACAATTTATATCACCCAACGGCCATTGTCATGAAAAATGATTGTTCTGGCCGAGCTTTGGAGGGTTTGCCCCTTTATGAAGAGGTTGTGCTGGGAGACTTACCTGAAACATTAATGATTGAAGAAAATAAGACTCAATTTTCTATTCCTATTGAAGGAGGGCAAAAAACGGGGTGGTTCTATGATCACCGTATGTCCCGTGCTCGTTTACAAACCATGATAAAAGGCAAGCGTGTATTAGATGTATTCAGTTATCTGGGGGCTTGGGGAGTTGCTGCCGCTAATGCAGGAGCGGCAGCAGTGACGTGTGTGGATTCATCTGAATTTGCTCTGGATGGTGTGGATATGAATGCCAAACTGAATGGTGTTGCAGAAAAAATGATCACGATTCAAGGCAATGCCTTTGATGTGTTAAATGCCTTGCGAATGGATGGGCAAAAATTTGATGTTGTGATTGTTGACCCTCCTGCTTTTATTAAACGTAAAAAAGATTTTAAAAAAGGAGCCGAAGCTTATCGCCGAATCAATGAAATTGCCATGCGAGTGTTGGAAAAAGACGGTATTTTAGCTTCTGCTTCGTGCTCTCATCATATGACACGTTCTAATTTATTACATGCCGTTCAGTCGGCTGCTCGGCATATTGACCGAACGGTACAGTTATTTGAGCAAGGGCATCAAGGCCCTGATCACCCCATTCACCCAGTGGTTCCGGAAACAGAATATATTAAAACCTTGTTTTTTAAAGTGAGTGCAAGTTGGTAATTTGGAGGAAATAAATTTTTCTCCCCCCCTCTGTTTATTTATAAATTTACCTTTGTTTTATAACATTCGGGAGTGAGCGTGTTACAAAAAATGCCACCGACAGCTCAAGCACTCAAGCAAAACCAGCTTGCACAGCATTGTTTTTGGGATGCATGTGATCAGGTATTATGGATTGACTGCCGTTCTGTTTTTCCTGACCTCGGTGTGTTTAGTGTACTCAGTTGGGATGCTTTTATGATGGATTCATCTAACATTCCTCAGTATCCAAGCCAATTAAAGGTGTTAGATTGGCCCCAATTTTCGTCTTTGGCGGACTGGCGAAAATTGATTCCTAAGTGGGTGCAAGACAGTTGTGCCTTATTTTCAACGCATCAATTAACCTTATTGCATTATGCGGGAAAGTACCCTCAGGTGTTAGAGTTACTTGATCATGCTCCAATGCTGGCTTGGCGTTTAGTATCCTCTACTCTGGAAGAGGCCGAAATTGTGGCATTGCTTGTAGGAAAATGGCAAAACATGGTTGCCCAGATTGGATGGCCAAATAAGAAAGAAACAGTTAAGTTTTTACGAAATTTGCGTTTAAGAATGGTGGATGAACACGTATTAAAGATGGTGGATGTTTGTTTAATGGACCATCAACGCCTAACCGCTTTACAAGGGTTGCCCCGCATTAATTCAATGGCACTCTCTTTGGCCGCCCTGTTTCCTGATTTAATAGGCTCTCGATTGCATCATGCATTAGCACAACTTCCTTGTCGTCCAATGCAGTGTCAGAGTATGGTGGCCCTTTTTCAGGATATTTATGCTTTGGCAGAGTGGCTAGGATTTTCAGAAAAAGAGAGGGATAAGATTGGGCAATGTCGCTATTTAATTGAAGTAAATGAGTGGTATCAAAAGTGGTTAAAGCACGCTATAGAGCGTTATGCACAGCAACATCACTTGATGTTTATAGGCAGTGCTTTCGAACATGCACAAAATGCCTTTATAAAACGGTTATCTAACGTTCCTGTTTTGTTGACAGAAAAACAAGATAGGTTGTTTTTAAGTCAATATCAGCAACACGCTTGGTGGTTAGAAGAGAGTTTATCGAAACCTGGGTTATGGGCTTGGTCAGATGACGATGGTGTTTGGGGGGCCTTAATGGATTTAGACAGATTAAACTATGAACAACGCTTTCATTCTAATGTTGTTCGAATTAGAGGGGGGAAGAATTCTTTGCCAGGTGCAAAACAGCTTGCTATGGTGAGTTTGTGTCCTCAGTGGTTTCGGAAACAAAATAGATTAAAGTCTTATTTTTAAAGTGAGTGCAAGTTGGTAAAAAAATAAAATTCCTTGTTATCAATAAGTATATTTGCATATGAAGTATGTAAATATGCTTTTATTCATGTATACTGTCTTTTATTGACCTGTGTCAATTTCTTAATGACCTTAACCCGCAGGCTTCAGATAAAAAGTGCTGGCTTTATTTATTATGGAATCAAATGTTTATTCTTCATGTGCCTTTTTATGTTCATCTAGGAAGAAAGAAGAGCACTCTGCTTGAGTTAATATTTTTCATTCTATTCTTGGGGGTTGATTTTAATACAGCAATGAGGGAGAAGTAACATGAAAATAAACATGATAAATAAACAAGTTTCAAAGGGTGTGGCCTTATCGTCAGCACTGTTTGTAACTTGTTTTACGGGTGCTTATGCCGGAACGATTTCAGACCACCTTATCATAGCAGAGCCAAGGGAGGACACTTCTTCTTGGTGGTTAACGGATGAACAGCAATTGGGAAAACATCTTTTCTTTGATCAAAATTTATCAGAACCAGCTGGACAGTCTTGTTCTAGTTGCCACCTTCCAAAAGCTGGATTTGCTGACCCAGACTCACATTTACCCGTTTCAGAAGGGGTTGTGCCTGGAAGATTTGGAAGCCGTAATTCACCCAGTGCGGCGTATGCAGCTTTTTCACCTAATTTTAGCTACTCTGTTATAACCGGTGCGAGAGGAGGGCAGTTTTGGGATGGTCGAGCATCCGATTTGGTGGATCAGGCAAAAGGGCCTTTTTTAAACCCAGTTGAAATGAATAATACGAGTATCTTATCTGTCATTAATAAAGTTCAGGCATCCAGCTATGAACCATTATTTGAACAAGTTTGTAAGTATTCTGCTGGTGGTATGGATATTATTGCTGGTTATGACTGCATTGCAAAATCAATTGCGTCTTATGAAAAATCAATCGAGTTGAATCTTTTTATCTCTAAATACGATGCATTTTTAGCAGGATGGGAGGAGTTGACTAAACAAGAAGAATTGGGTCGTAAGTTGTTTAATGGTCGAGCTTACTGTAGTTCTTGTCATGAAAGTAATGGCGAAGAGCATAAAGATGTATTTACCGATTTTAGTTATTACAATTTGGGGCTTCCACGAAATACTGAATTTCCATTCTCATCACCTATATTTGCTCCATTTGAAAAGTCAGCGGCTTTAAAAACCCAAGCAGTTTTACAGGATATTTTAGATAGCAAAACATCCAATGCCAACCCTTTAATAGGGAAACCTCTAACGTCTATTATTTTTGATTTAAGAGATAAAGATAATGTATTAACAGAAGAGAAAAGGCATTTATTGAACTTACCTTATCGACACGTTCGTGATTTAGGGTTGGGTGGTATATTAAATATACCATCTGAAAATGGTAAATTTAAAACACCAACACTTCGAAATGTTGAACTAACACCACCTTATATGCATAACGGTGTGTTAAAAACGTTGAAAGATGTGGTGAATTTTTATAATACGCGTGATGTGGGTTATCCCAATCCTCCAGAAGTACCTGAAAACATGGAGCGAAGAAGAGTGGGTAATTTAGGTTTAACAGCGGAAGAAGAAGAGGCCATTGTGGCTTATTTATTGACCTTAACAGATGATCGCAGATATGTGCAGCCACGATTTTCAACAATTTCACTTCCAAAACCAAAACCAGGACCAGTTATTTTACCTATCGGGAATGAAATAGGTTTGGTGCCTTTTTCTAAGAAATAAATAATATTTAAATTTGAGTTTTGTTTAGAGCTTTCTTGAACTGTCCGTTACTCTCTAACAGCCTGTAAAAAAACAGGTTATTTTAAAGGTAACGGAGAGGGGGGCTTTTCAGTGTCATATTCTGCCTGAATTACATTGGTGATTAGCGAATATCGTTAATAGGTTATTAACTGCTCTGTTCCCATTAAGTCTTCATAGGTTTCGCGAGGACGAATGAGCCAGGATTGAGTGCCTTCTACCATTACTTCGGCTGCTCTGGGTCGTGTATTGTAATTTGAACTCATGGTAAAGCCATAAGCACCAGAAGACTTGACTGCTAATAAATCACCTGGTTTTAAGTTTAAATAGCGATCTTTTCCTAAAAAATCTCCTGTTTCACAAACCGGTCCAACAATATCCCATCTTCCTTCCTGTCCATCCTTTCTAGGGTTAACGGGCACAATTTCTTGATACGATTGATACAGTGCAGGGCGAATTAAATCATTCATTCCGGCATCAATAATGGCAAAGTTTTTATGTTCTGTTGGCTTTAAGTACTCCACTTCGGTGAGTAAAATGCCTGCATTGCCTGCAATGGCTCGGCCAGGTTCAATAATGATTTCAATGTGTTGATCGTTTAATTTACTTAACAGTGCTTGAATGTAGTCGGTAATGGCAGGAGGGGTTTCATCGGTATATTG
Source organism: Thiomicrorhabdus sp. (assembly GCA_015487495.1). Taxonomy (GTDB): domain Bacteria; phylum Pseudomonadota; class Gammaproteobacteria; order Thiomicrospirales; family Thiomicrospiraceae; genus Thiomicrorhabdus. The sequence goes on along the minus strand of WFPP01000010.1, from coordinate 16,750 downwards.
AATGCCTAATCCTCCTCCTAAATCAAGATGATGAATCTCAATTCCCATGCCAGATAATATGGTTTTAAGAGAGAGTACGCGTTCTAATGCATCTATAAATGGGGTAATGTCTGTCAGTTGTGAACCAATATGACAGTCAATTCCAATGGGGTTAATGTGTGACATTGCACAGGCATCAGCATAGAGCTCAGGAGCGGTGTTAATATCGACACCAAATTTATTATCTTTTAGCCCTGTTGAAATATATGGATGAGTTTGTGCATCCACATCGGGATTAACCCGAACAGAAATATCGGCGATTAAATCTAGAGATTGGGCAACCGACTGGATACGGTCCAATTCGGCATGGGACTCAATATTAAAGCAACGAATGCCCACTTCCAAGGCACGGCGAATTTCAGAAGATTGTTTGCAGACGCCTGAAAAAACCACTTTTTTTGGATCTCCTCCAGCACGTAAAACACGTTCTAGTTCCCCTTGAGAGACAATATCAAACCCAGCACCTTGTTTGGCTAAAATATTTAAAACAGCCAAATTAGAGTTGGTTTTAACGGCATAGCATACTAGGTGAGGCTGCGATCCAAATGCTTGATCAAAGGCGTGCCAACGGTTTTCCAGCTCGGTTTTAGAATAAACGTACAGCGGTGTTCCGTGTGTTTTAGCCAATGAGGTTAAACAGACCTGTTCGGCATAAAGCGCATGATTGATTAATTGAAAAGCAGGGGGTGTGTCTTTGGACAGGGGCATCTTGAATCCTAAATGATAAAGTTAAGTAGCATGTAAAGAAGGGAAAGGCGATTGGTCAAGGAAGTTCTGGTTAAGGCGACGGGGTTTGTTCTTCATTGTTTGTTGGTTCTTCAGGCAATGTAAGGTCATTTTTTTTGCCACATGCGCTATTAAAGAGCATGATGAGCATGAGCAAACCTGTAAAATAAAAACGCGCGTGTATTTTCATAACCAAACCGATTCGACTTCCTTTAAAATGAGCATATTTTATCAGAAACAAGAAGGTTTTCATGCAAGAAGTGATACAAGATGCCCCGATTATTATTGAACCAGAGGCAGAGGTAAACTCGGCTGTTATCTGGTTACATGGTTTGGGTGCCGATGGAAATGATTTTGCAGGATTGGTGCCTCAATTAAATCTGCCAGAGCAACATGGCATTCGCTTTGTTTTTCCACATGCTCCCGTGCAATCGGTCACGATTAATGGAGGCATGAAAATGCGTTCCTGGTATGACATTCGTAGCACCGATTTTATGAATGATGTGGATGCTGCCGGTATTCGAGTGTCATGTTATCAAATTTATGATTTGATTCAGGCTCAACTTGCTCAAGGCATTGCGGCAAATAAAATTGTACTTGCGGGGTTTTCGCAAGGGGGGTTAATTGCACTGCATGCGGGATTGAGTTTTAGTCATGGTTTGGCTGGAATTATGGCTCTGTCTACCTACTGCCCAATGCCACAGCAGTTTCACCAGCATCGTGATATTTCCATTTTTATGGCACATGGTAAATTTGATAATGTGATTCCGTTTAGCGTTGCACAGGCTTCCTGTTCTGCATTACAAAAACGTGGTTATCCTATTCAGTGGCACAGCTACCCAATGGAGCATCAGGTTTGTGCACAAGAGATAGAGGATATTGTAAACTGGCTTACTACGGTTATTTAGCGATAGTGAAGAGAGAGTACGATGACCCATCAACAACAATGTGAAGCATTTTGGCAGGCACGCCAAACCCTTATTTTAAGTACCCTTGGTTCTGACGGTGTATTAGAGACCAGCGTAACTCCTTTTGTTACCGATAATTCGGGGCACCTTTATGTTTTTATTAGCGAATTGGCGCAACACACTCAAAATATTTTAAGTTTATTGATTCAAAGCTCAGAAACCGAACCTGTTATCAGTGGTTTGTTGTTAGCAGATGAGTCAGAGACTGAGCAGTTATTTGCAAGGGAGCGTTTAAGTCTGCAACTGTCCCCTTCTGATATTGCACGAGATTCTTCGATTTTTTTAGAGATGATTTGCCGTTTTGAACACTCTTTTGGTGAAGTGGTTTCCGTATTGGCCAATTTGCCTGATTTTCACTTGATTCAGCTTCGGGTGATTCAAGGAGGGTATGTGAAAGGGTTTGGGCAGGCGTTTACCTTTAAGGGGTGCCCATGTCAGGCGCTCACACCCGTTAAGCGAAACGAGTGAAGGAGTATGTGCTTAATGGTATTAAGGAAAAGAAATTTGATATGTTGAGTTCTCGACGTTATTTTCGCTACGATGTCATTGTTCCGATGCATTTAGAGCCAGTTGATCGTTATGGTAAACAGCAAAACTTAACACGTAGGCACTTAATTGGTTACGAAGAGGAAGCGCGATTACAGGAAATTAATGAGGCACTTGAGCAACTTTTTCAAACGATTGCCGCCACTCGTCCCGCTGCACTGCATGTCTTTGAAATGTTGAATAAGCGATTGGAGTTTATGTGGTGGATGTTGGACTTTATTATAGAATCCGAAGACCCTCATATTCAATATGACTATAAATTACGGATGAAAGAGGATGCCGAACTGAGGCGGCCAACGCATAAAAAATCATCGAGTATTGCGCCATTAATTTTAGGATTATACGATGCTTTAGAAGATTATATTTTTGAACTCAATGAGGTGATTCAAAACAGCGTAAAAAATAATGGTTTTCATTACTCAAAGCGTTCGCAAAGGCGTTTTGATGATAAACATTATGTTACCAATTTAGAGGACTTGGCAGCATCGGGCGTTTTGCCAGCCAGCGTTTTGCAGTTAATGGTTGAAAAAATCAATTTACAGGCCACGGTTTTAGAACGTTTAAAAGAGGCTTATCGAAAAACATCCAGTCCCGAAGATTGGAAAAGTTATCAAGTTAATTTAAGTCCGATAGGGTGCAGTTTTTTAACCGATGATGATTATCCAATATTTGAAAAAATGAATGTATATATGCGCATTCAGAATGACGTTATTATTTGCCGTGGAAAGGTGTCGTCACAAGAGTCCGTTGAGAATGAGTTGCTTAATTTTCGTGTGCATATTGAATTTGAGTTGTTAACAGGAGAGCAAGAACATTCGATTACCTTGTTTACACAGTTAAATGAGTTAAGAGACAGTATGGAAACGGTTCCTGTGCCTTATATTCCGCCTTTTAATGCTTAGGGAAGCAAATTAATCAGAGCCTGTTTTTTTAGGGGTGATTTTGTTCTCGTGCTTGATCTCGTCTAAGAGTTTGTTGCTTAATTAAGATGGTTTTTTTGATCCAGCTAGCCATTTGGTGGTGTTCATGAAGCATGGCCTGATAGAGTACGGGTGCGGATTTATTGGGTAAACCATAAGCACAGGCAGTGATTTCAATGAGTTTATCAATGTAAATAATGGGAAAGCCCAACTCAATTTCAAAATAGCTGACTTTGGTTAAAATAGCCGCATTTAGGGTGATTTGCCATTGAGTGTGCGAGAGTTGAAAGTCGTTATATAAAAAGTGGCTACTGGGATCCTGTCGCATTTCAAGCATGGTCTTTAAACTGGCAACCCGAATGAGTGCTAAAGCGGGGTCTCTTAAAATAAAGGGTAAGTTATTGATAAAACTGGGATCCGTGTCGTGGCTACTTCCAAGCATAGAGGAGAGTCCTTAATAAAATTGAGGGTTAGAGAGGAATGTGCATACACTCTTCAACTTCGTGTTTTTGAATTTCTAGCTGTAAAAACTTCTGATCGTGTCCGTTGGGAAATTCAAAATTAATGGCAATACGCTCTTGATGCCCTTCAACGGTGCGAAAGCCAACAATGGTGCCATCAAATGAGAGTAGTTTATTTTCTGCTTCAAAGTAGAGAAAGGCATCCACTTTAGAGTAGAGTTTAAAGCCTTTATTCATAAACACAGCCAGCCCTCCTGCGCTTACATTGGACAGTTTGTACGGCCACTCTTTTGGAAACTGTTTTAGATAATTATCGTCGTTAATACGCCGATACACGGCAAGATAGGTTTCCATAAATTCAGTTAAGTTTAACAACGCTTGAATAAGTGGGATTTTTTTAAGTTTTGGGTTTTGAAACGTCACCAAAACTTCTTCGATTTTAAAGCCTGAAGGCAAGCGGCCTGACACGAAAAAATGGGAAGGCGTTGAAGCATCAATGCTTTGTATCATGGCATTGAGAAACGTTAGGTACTTTTCTTCAATCAATTTAATGTAGCCAAAGGTTTTTGGGGAACTCTCTTCTAAAAATTGAGCTTCCTTAAAGCCTTTTTGACGATCTTTTACTTTAATCCAATAGGCTAAATCGGATTTAGGGTTTTTGCCATTGGTGATGTCCTTGAGGCAATCGCCAAAAAATTCAATGTACTCAATCATCTCTTCAAAAATATTTCTGAGTAATTTCTCACTGGCTTGAATCTTACCAATCGCTTGAAGCGTCAGTGCTTTTTTGGCTTCAATGAGTTTTAAGGTGCTTTCAGGAAAGTAATTGGTACCCGTGGCATAAATTTCACGATCCCGGATTGGAGAGCTGGGGACGATAAAATAGCGAACAGGCATATCAACTCGGTGAAATCGACGACCGTTTCCTCTGTTTAGCATGGCGAACGTTATCCTGTTTAAACGATATTGATTTTACAGCCTTGTTTAATCAGAGATTCTTTAAGGCGTCCTAAAACAAGTAAAGCAAAAATGATTAAAGCAAAAATGATGCCGAAGTATTTTATACTAAAAAAGGGGGGGACGGGAAGAGAGTGCTTCCTTAGGGTTTGGTTGAGTAGTCGCTGTTTTTATGTGATTTGTATGGGTACGGATACCTGTTTGAATGCCTTGTCGCGCCATTGGTAAATGATGTGTTGAGTATGGTGGCCAGAACAGTTTTTATGGCAGGTTTGGTTGGTGCAGCTATTGGATTGTTGGCTGTGTATATGCCCCTGTTGCAGTAGAGGCACAAGCAGGCCTTTTGCTGCCTCCTCTGACAGATCAAAATGCAGTTGAATGTCATTCAGTGTGACACGCTGGTGTTGTTTAATATAGTGTTTGAGTTCCAGTAAAATCAAAAAAAATTTCCCCCCCTAATCGTTTATAGATGGGTTTTGTCCTATTCTACGCAAGGTAAAAAAGATTAAAAAGAAGACTGAAGTAATCAGTGTTAGCCAAATGCTGGCATGAATGGGGTGTTGATTAAAGGTGGCGGTTTGATAAAAACCAACGGCCACACTGTAACCTAATATCATGCTCCAGCTGCCACTGTATAACGCCCACTTCCATCCAAGTTCCTGTTTAAGTGCGCCAAAGGTGGCTACACAGGGAAAGTAGAGTAAAACTAACAGTAAATAAGCATAGGCACCAATGTGCCCTTGAAAATGCATGGCCATTTTATCCAGTGTTGAGGGCGTAAACCCTTGCTCTTCTGCTATTTTTAACTTGTCCTCCATGTCTTCAAGTGATTGCAATCCAAGTGGATCCGTCATGTCGGTGATAATGCGGCTCATATTGGTGGGGATGGTAGCAAGTGCGGTTTGCATGGCAGCGGTAAAATCATAAGAGGCCGTTTCATGCCCTGCATCACGAGAGGTTTCTTTTTGATACAGTGCATCCAAAGACCCAACCACCACTTCTTTTGCCAGCAAGCCAGTAATAAGTCCAACTGTGGCAGGCCAGTTGTCTTCGGTGATGCCCAAAGGTTCAACAACGGGGGTGGCCAATTTGGCGACGGTGCTTAGAACAGAGTGCTCCTGGTTTTCATTTCCAAAGGTGCCATCGGTTCCCAGGCTGTTAAAAAAATTGAGGGCCAGAACAACCAGTACAATGATTTTTCCCGCATCTAAAATAAAACTTTTCAGCTTGTTGCGAGTACTGATCAGCACATTGATAATGGCAGGTTTGTGGTAAATAGGAAGCTCCATTAAGAGTGCCGGTGCATTGCCAGGTAATAGGGTATGTTTTAATAAAAGAGCGGTTAAAATGGCTGCGACAATACCGATTAAATAGAGTGAAAAGACAATGAGGGCGGCATGTTGGTCAAAAAAAGCCGTGGCAAACAGTACATAAACGGTTAGGCGTGCGCTGCACGACATAAACGGGGTCATCATTGCTGTCATAATTCGGTCGCGCTGATTTGGCAGGGTGCGTGTGGCCAGTACCGCAGGAATATTACAACCAAAGCCGATCACTAAAGGAATGAAGGCTTGGCCAGATAATCCTAAACGGCGCATCAGCCCATCCATAATTAAGGCGGCGCGTTGCATATAACCTGTTTCTTCCATAATAGAGAGCAATAAAAACAGTGCTCCAATGACGGGAATAAAGGTGGCCACGACTTGAATGCCACTGCCAATGCCTTGTGCTAAAAAAGAGATTAGCCAATCTGGAGCATGAAGTGAGTGCAGCAATACGGTAGGGCCATCAACAAACAGGGCTTGCGCGCCTAAATCAAAAAAGTCTAAAAAGGTGTTGCCTACAGTAATGGAAAGTGCAAACACCAGATACATAATGACTAAAAAAATAGGCATACCTAAATAGGGGTGTAATAACCAGCGGTCAATTTGATCCGTGGCGCTTCGGGTAAATTGATCTGTGTATCTTTGACAGGCGTGTGCGGCGTTGTGAGCAAACTGAAAATATAAGTCGGCCACAATAAGAGAAAGCTCTTCTTGATAGTGTGTTTCTAAACGCTGTTTTTCGGTATAACAAAGTGGTTGCAGGGCTGGTGGTGCCGATTGGGGGCGAATTAAATAGTTCAAAACTTGCCAGTAGGCTATTTGAGATTGTGGGAGTTGTGAATTGGCTTTGTGTAGCGTTTGTACCGACTGATTCAGTTCTTTGGGTAGTTCAAGGTGCAGGGTTGAGTGTTGATTGAGTTGCGCTGGCAACTGTTGTTTAAGCAGTTCCATCCCTCTATTGTAATAGGCTGAAATGGGCACGACAGGGCAGCCTAATTGTTTAGCCAGTGTATCAGTATCAATTTTTAAATTGCGCTCTTTCAATAAATCCATACGATTGAGTACTACGATGACTGGCAGTCCCATATGCAAAAGTTGCGCGGTTAAAAACAGTTGGCGTTCCAGGCTGGTGGCATCCACTACATTAATGATCAGTTCGGAGGACTGGCTTTGTAAAAAATGGCAGGCGACTTGCTCATCAAGCCCAGTGTGTGAGGTTTGCTCCAGGCTGTATACACCGGGTAAATCCACCACATCATAATGAAACTGGTTAAACTCAAAAGTGCCTGATTTTTGTTCAACGGTGACACCAGGCCAGTTACCGGTGGTTTGCTGGCTACCGGTTAAGCGATTAAACAGCGTGGTTTTACCACTGTTAGGGTTGCCAATAAGGGCAATTTTAATTCGGCGTTGATGGGGGGGAGAACTTTTTTTAAACGCGCTTCCAAAAGGTTTCTTTGAGGTACGGGGTGTTGTTTGGGAGTGACTCATGATAATGGGGCGACTTGAATGAAACGTGCAATATTTTTATCAATGGCAAAACGACTGCCGTCCACACACACCACCAGATTTCGACCACGAATGAGTACGAGTTCCACTACACTTTTGGTATGAAAGCCCAAGTGAATTAGGCGCATTTTCATTTTAGAATCGCCTAAAAGTGCGGTAATTTGACTTATTTGCCCTGCTGCACTGTGGGATAATAACGGAGCCTCTTTTTTTGGGGAAAGATGGTTGGACATTATCTTAATCTTATTCTTCCTGAAATGATAATTGTTTTTATTTGCATTAAGGATAGCAAATTCATCTTTATAGTTCAACCCAAATCCCCAGCTTCTGCGTTTTCTTTTTTTGCTGTATCGACCAGCGCTTGTAGAAAAGAGCTCTTGATGCTGATCATTTGGCTTGCCTAGAACTCAAGGAACTTATTCAGAGATTCCTTAAACAATTGACACTTTAAGGCATTAGTTATAATCTTACGCTGAACGATACGAAATAATACGTCTTGATAAGGAAGCTCTAAAAATGGATTTATTAGGTTTTGCTAAAAATATAGGTAAAAAAATATTTGGAAGTGAAGAGGAAGCGCCAGAAAAACTGAAACAACATATTGAGGAAGATAACCCAGGTATTAATAATTTACAGGTTGATGTTCAAGATGGCGTTGCAACGCTAAAAGGAGACACATCTGACCCAGCGGCGTTAGAAAAAGTGGTGTTAATGGTTGGAAATACGATGGGAATTGAGGAGGTTCGTGTTGATGATGTTGTTGCGCCAGAGCAAACCGTTCATATTGAATATTATGAAATTAAAGCAGGGGACAGTTTATGGAAAATAGCAAGTGTTGTTTACGGTGATGGCAATAAATACACTGATATTTTTGAAGCGAATAAAGAGGTCATTAAAGATCCAGACCTTATTTTCCCTGGCCAAATAATAAGAATCCCAAAAGATTAATGTTTAAATATTGTCTAATATTATCCTGACTTCCAGTGTTGATTTGGAAGTTAGGGTATTTTGTTTGATAAAGGAATGAAAGATGGATATGAGTAACCTTTTACAACTCGGTGTTTCGGCATTTATGAAGAGTAATCAAAGTGGTGAAGCGGGAAGCAACTTAAACCCTGAAGTATTGATGTCAGCACTGTCTGATTTAATTGGTGGTGAAGGTGGATTTGATCTCAGTAGCCTGATTGGTAAAATGCAGGGTGGTGATTTATTGGGGCTGGCGCAATCTTGGTTAGGCGATGGAGATAATCAAGCGATTGATGCAAATCAAATTATGAGTCTTTTTGGTTCGGAGAAAATTTCTGCATTTGCAGCTCAATTAGGTTTGAGTGAGTCAGAGGCGGTTGGTGGGTTAAGCGATGCGATTCCTCAAATGGTTGATAACGCAAGCAGTGGCGGCTCTATATTGGATTCTGTTGGTGGTCTGGAAGGCGCAATGGGATTAGCGGGCAAGTTTTTTGGTAAATAACTCAATAGCTACGCTGAGTAGTGACAATAATGAAAAAGTAGGAGAAGTTCAAATGGCAAAATTATCAGATATTGAAGGTATTGGTGAAGCTTACGCAGAAAAATTGAAAGCAGCAGGTGTGGGTTCTTTAGAGAGTCTTTTAAAATTATGTTGTGATAAAAAAGGGCGTCATGATGTGGCCGAAAAATCCGGCATTAGTGAAAAAGTGATTTTAGGATGGGTGAATCGTGCAGACCTCTCTCGTGTAAAGGGAATCAGTACACAGTATGCGGATCTTCTTAAATTTTCAGGGGTGGATACCATTCCTGAGTTGGCGCAACGTAATGCTGAAAATCTTCAGGCTAAAATGGTTGAAGTAAATGAAGCGAAAAACTTGGTTCGTAAAGTTCCCGTTCTTTCACAAGTTCAAAGTTGGGTTGAGCAAGCAAAAGAGCTTCCGAGGGTGGTGACTCATTAATTGTAGAAGTTCAGACTTAATCTGACAGCTCCTCATTTTGATTTGGTGTCCTGTCAGGTTAATTTAAATGTCCAGTGCGTTATCCACGTTATCTAAACGGTCTTCAAGGGAGTGTTCAAAATACATAGCACATTGTGAATATGTCAGTTTTTGGACTGGCATTGTTTATTTTTTGTTCACTTCATGTGTCAGCGTACGCATAAGTTCAGGTTTTTTAAATTTCCCCCTTCTTTTTAGATAAGTTTTCGATGCAAATTCGGATGCGTTATTGTAATGGCTCAAACAGTGCTTTCAGGTCATTTTCCGTCAGTTTCATATCCTGTCCTTTTTTGCCTTTGCTATAAACACCTTGTGCTAAGGTTTGCTTTCTGGCTTGCATGGCTAATATTTTTTCTTCCAGAGTATTTTTAGTAATGAGTTTATAGACAAATACAGGATTCTTTTGGCCAATTCGGTGTGCACGGTCGGTCGCTTGATTTTCGGTGGCTGGGTTCCACCATGGGTCGTAGTGAATAACCACGTCGGCTTCGGCCAAGTTTAATCCTACGCCGCCTGCTTTGAGGCTGATGAGAAAAATATTGGCTTCTCCATTTTTAAATTTTTTAATGGCTTCATCGCGTTTACGTGTTTGCCCGGTGAGTTTGCTGTAAGTTATTCCTCGTTCGATGAGTGCATTTTCAATAATGGTGAGCATTTTGGTGAATTGAGAGAAGAGTAGGATGCGTCGGCCTTCTTCCAGCATCTCTGGTACGCTGTCCATTAACCATTCCATTTTGGCTGACTCGTTGACGTTTTGGGCTTGCTTGAGCGAGAGGAGAGCAGGATCACAACAGGTCTGACGTAATTTGAGCAGTGCATCCAAAATCATAATATGACTACGCTCTAAGCCTTTACTGGCAATGCTGTCATGTACCTTTTTCTCCATGGTTAAGCGAATGCTTTCATACAGTGTGGCTTGTTTTTTACCTAATCGGATGGTGTTAATCATTTCAGTTTTTTCAGGAAGTTCGCTGACCACGTCGGTTTTGCTTCGGCGTAACATAAAGGGTGAAATGCGTTTAGTTAGACGGGCTTGTTGCTCGGCATTACCGTGTTTTTCAATGGGGGTGCGAAACAGTTGCTTGAACTGCTTGTCATTGCCGAGTAAACCGGGCATAACAAAATCAAACAGCGCCCAGAGTTCACCAAGATGGTTTTCCATTGGGGTTCCTGTTAAGCAAAGACGGTGCGTTGTTTTGATATTACGCACTATTTTTGCGGCTTTTGAACGTGGGTTTTTAATGACTTGTGCTTCGTCTAAAATAAGATAATAAAACTCATGGGCGAGCAGTGTTTCTTCGTCTCGAACTAACAGGGGGTAGGTGCTTAGAATCAAATCGTGCTGTTCAATTTGGTCAAAATAATTGTGACGATTCGCGCCTTGTAAGATCAGTATGTTAAGTTCTGGTGTAAACTGTTCTGCTTCGCATTGCCAATTACTCATCAAGCTGGTGGGGGCGATAATTAAGCAGGGTTTGTTTATGCGCCCTTGGCTTTTTTCAACCAGAAGGTGTGCTAAGGTTTGGACCGTTTTACCTAGACCCATGTCATCGGCCAATACGCCACCAAATTGATAGGTTCGTAAAAATTGCAGCCAGTTGAGGCCTGTTTGTTGGTAGTCTCGAAGGGTGGCTTGCAACCCTTCAGGGGTTGGAGTGTTGGTCATGCCTTTAAAGTTTTTGAGTTTTTTTCCTAATTCTCGTAATGCGTCCCCACCTTGCCAGTGCAGTATCGTTGTACTGTTTTCTTCTAGCTCGGCCAAACGTGTGGCATCAAAACGGGACATTCGTAGTGAGCCATCACCGTTTAAGCTGTCACCGCTGTAAAGTTCGTACAGGATGTCTAATACCGGTTTGATTTGCTCACTGGGCAAAGAGAGGTATTCATGTTTGCCTAAGGGGATTGTGAGTTCTTCGGGTAAATTGTCTTGTTCGTATTCTGACAGTACTTGGACAATTAAAGGCAGTAAAGGCATTTTTTGGTCGTTAATCTCAATATCAAATCGTAAATCAAACCAGTCATTGTCGCCTTCAATGTCAACATCCCACTCTTGGGCTTGGTGAAATTTAAGCTGAAAGCTGTCTTCTATCGTTATTTTCCAGCCCTCTTCTTTGAGCATGGGAACCGTATCTTCTAAAAAAATTTGCCAACGCTTTGCCGATTCGGCCAAAATTTTGTTGTAACTGACAAAGGCGACATCGCCATTTTTATTTCTAAGCGGGTCAAACCCATAGTCCATCAATCGGTGGATGGCATCTTCTTCACGTTGTAAATCACGTTGTATTCGCAATAGTGCGTTATTGATTTCAAGCGTCTGCCATTCTGTTTGTGGGTGAATAGAGAGTTCATGTGTTTGATAGGCAAAGCGCAAACGCATGAGATGCATATGACGGCCTGACGAATCCGTGTCTCCTAAAAGCGTGAGTATCGGTTGTGGGAGTTCATTTTCAATGGTGGTGAGTTCAACTTCGCTTGGGGGGGGCAATGTAATACCTGGTAGCGTGGTCACCAGTTTACGGCTAAATTCATCCGCCAACTCCAGTGGAATACTGGGAATTTTTTGTATCATTTTTATTTGTGTTAGCGTATAGGGCGCGTTTGAAACCATTCCGATGGTTGGATGATGTGTTTTGTCAATGTAAAGAAAAGGGGTGGTGAAAAGCAATTTACCTGAAGGTTCAATGGACAGGGTTAAAGACGTTTGGTTATTTTGATTGTTTTTCCAGTGTAATTTAAGAGGACGTTCTTCGCCAATGGAGATGAGTTCAGCTTGGGTGGATTGCCAAAAACAACGACCGGTATTGAGTATTTTAAGAAGCGTGATGTAGCCAATTTCACCTTCAAGTGTGTAGTTCATTCTCATTGATGAATGTGAGATGCTTTCTAACAGTTTACAAATTTCTTGATCTTCTGGCGACGCATTCATAGCAACATTGGAATACCCCGCCGTAATGCTATAAGGTTGAATTTTTCTGCCTTTATTTAGCCCCCCTTTTTTAAGGGACTTTGTGACGACCATCTTGACTTCTAAGGTGTTTTTTGAATAGAAATTAAAGTCGAGGAGATAAGCAATAAATTCCTCTGTGGCACTGTTTGGAAGCGCTTCTTCGTATGTCGCTACCATGTTGTCTAGCCAATTGAGTGCCGCATTGAGTGTTGGTTTTTTGGGAGAGCCTGGTTTGAGGTCGGTGTCCGTTGATATTGAATGCAACTCGCTTTGTAAGGTTAAGCAAGCGGCGGCAATATGTTTGCAGTTACGCCTAATAGGGCAGTTACAGCTGCCCATGAAGACAAATCCTGAAGATTGATGCTTTAAAATCTTAATGTTTTGTTTGTAGTTATTTCCGGCACGGCCTTTGACAAGGGATTTAATCTCCCAGCCAACGGGTGTTGTTTTGTAATCAAAATCCAGAACAAATCCATTGTTGAAATAGTCTAGTCCACGTTGATAATAGAGACGATCAAACCTTCTTTTTATCTGTTCTTGGGTGAGTTTAAGCATATTGTTATTTTTCTCCCCCCCTATGTCTCATTATGTAATAGGGGGTGTGATATTATTTTATTTGTTTTGTACTTTATACAGCGCCACTTCCCCTAACCAGTTGGGTGCGATTCTCATTCCTAAGCTACTGCGGTGTTCTGTGTTTACCACGGTTCGTGCCATGACTTCAATGCTTTTTTCTTCACAGAGTTTTTCAAAGTCTTTAAAGGTACACATGTGAATATTGGGTGTGTCAAACCAATGATAGGGCAGAGTATCCGTTTTAGGCATTCGACCCGTGAGGAGTAGCTGGGCACGGTTGCGCCAGTGACCAAAATTGGGGAAGGTCACAATAACTTGTTTACCAATGGCCAGCATATTTTCTAGTAATTTATCGGGTCGACCAACTACTTGCAGGGCTTGCGTCATAATGATATAGTCAAATGAGTTGGGGTCAAAGTAGTCTGCCAGGTCGTGGCTATTGAGATCACTTTGAATGACGTTTAATCCTTTTTCAATGGCTTGAATGTTTTTGTATGGGTCAATTTCCATGCCGTAGCCAGTAACGTTGTAGGTGTCTATCAGATGTTTGAGCAGTTGCCCGTCGCCACAACCTAAATCTAATACACGGCTGTCGGGGCTGATCCATTCTGAAATGAGTTTAAATTCAGGGGTGAGTTGACTCATATTGTAGACTCCTTTCCCGGAACGTCTTGTAATACTCGTTTCATGTAGGCTCTAAATACCCCTTCATAGTGTTTATTTGGCAGTAAAAATGCATCGTGTCCGTGTTCGGAGGTGATTTCAGCGTAACAAACATCGGCATCATTATCGAGTAGCGCTTTGACTATTTCATGCGAACGTTCTGGTGCAAAACGCCAATCACTGGTAAAAGAGACCACAAGAAATTGTGCCGTGGCTTGTGCCAGCGCTTTGGACAGGTTGTGGTCAAATTCCGCCGCAGGGTCAAAGTAATCCAGTGCTTTGGTCATTAATAAGTAGGTGTTGGCATCAAAATTTTGTTTGGTGGCAAACTTTTCACCTTGATAGCGCAAGTAGCTTTCAACTTGAAATTCCACTTCGTAGTTATACTTTAACGCCTCTTCACGACGCTCACGGCCAAATTTCGCCCCCATCATGTCATCGGATAGATAGGTCAAATGACCTAACATTCTGGCTTGTGCCAACCCCTGTTTAGGAATGGTGTTATGCTCTAAAAATCGCCCTTCATGAAAGTCGGGGTCGGTCATAATGGCGCGACGTGCGACTTCGTTAAAGGCAATATTTTGTGCCGAGAGTTTAGGAGCAGCGGCAATCACCAACGCATGACGCAATTTGTCGGGGTAATCAATCGCCCATTGTAAAACCTGCATCCCTCCCATAGAGCCACCGATCAGTGCTGCCCATTGCTCAATACCAAGGTGCTTACGCAGTTCATTTTGGCTATTGACCCAATCACGGCAGGTAACAATGGGAAAGTCAGGCCCATATATTTTGCCTGTTTCTGGATTTAAACTGGTTGGGCCTGTGCTACCACGGCAGCCACCGAGGTTATTGGAACACACAACAAAAAAATAATTGGTATCAATGGGTTTTCCTGGGCCTATGTAGTTGTCCCACCATCCGGGTTTATTGTCAGCATCCAAACCTGCTACGTGGTGGTCGCCACTGAGCGCATGACAAAGCAAGAGCGCATTACTGGCATCGGCATTCAGGGTGCCGTAGGTTTCGTAGACCAAGTCATAACGAGGCAGTACCGAGCCACTGGACAGTGTGAGTGGAGTTTCGATGTGCAAGGTTTGTGGTGTGACAATGCCTAAAGGGTGAGACATATTGAGTGTTAACCTATCATGTTTTGGGCAAAGCCGGCAATGGAACCTACCACTACTATTTGAAATAACTTGATTGCCAATATGGCTGCAATGGGGGATAAATCCAAGCCACTCACCATTGGAATGACGCGCTGAAATGGAGCTAAAACAGGTCTGGTTAATTGATCAAAAATCGCGGTATTTGGGTTATAGCTGGGTGCAACCCAGCTTAAAATGACTTGAATGATGATTAACCAAAATAACATGTCAAGGAGTTGGTTTACGATTTCTGTGATTGCCGCCAGGGCAATAAAGGCAACCCCAAAGTCTTTGCCGGTTAGATAGCCAATGGACAGTACAAAGAGAGATTGAATGATGAACGCAGTGATCATAGCCGACCAGTCCCAGCGCCCTTTTAAGGGCAACAATTTATTGACTGGCGCGCACAGTGGATTGGTGACCTTTGCTGTAAAGGCCACAATAGGATGACGCCAATCGGCATGGGTTGCACGTAGTAAAAACCGTAACATGAGCATAAAGAGGATAAGCCCAGTGACAAACTGCAATAAAAAAAGGCCGCCTTGTCCGATTGGTGCATCCATTATGATGGTTCTCCTGATTTAGAAGGGCTGGGTTTGTTGAGTTGATTGTGCCCATTGCCCAAGTCGTTTCCCAGTTCAAATGCACGTTGTTGTGCCGCCTGCATGGCTTGCTCAACGATTTGACGAAGACTGGCTTTTTCAAACTGCTGTATGGCGCGTTCAGTCGTACCGTTGGGCGAGGTAACGTTGTGCCTCAGTGTGGCACATGACTGGTTGCTTTCCATCACCATTTTGGCTGCACCTAACGCGGTTTGCATGGTTAATAAATGCGCGGTTTTGGCATCCAGCCCCATTTGAATGGCTGCGTTTTCCATTGCTTCCATAAATAAAAAATAGTAAGCGGGGCCACTGCCTGAAAGTGCGGTGACGATATCTAGTTGGGGTTCATCCTGTACCCAAATGGTAATGCCTGCAGCACGTAAAATATGTTCGGCCTGGCTTTTTTGTTCTTCCGATACTTTTTCATTGGCAAATAACCCTGCCGCCCCTGTTTGAATTAAAGAAGGGGTGTTGGGCATTGCGCGTACAATGGCCCTGTTTCCACCCAGCCAAAGATTAATATCTTGAGA
The DNA here is from genome assembly GCA_015487495.1 of Thiomicrorhabdus sp. Classification (GTDB taxonomy): domain Bacteria; phylum Pseudomonadota; class Gammaproteobacteria; order Thiomicrospirales; family Thiomicrospiraceae; genus Thiomicrorhabdus. The sequence goes on along the minus strand of WFPP01000010.1, from coordinate 872 downwards.
GCGAATTCCAGCTGCTACGGATAAGATCAGTGCGGAGGTTTTTTGAAGGTTGGTTTTAATCTCCTGACAGACTGCTTGAAACACCTGAGGTTTAACCGATAATATCACAATATCGGACTGTTCAATGGCGTCTTGATTCTGTTCATAACATGAAATGCCGAGAGATTGTGTCAAGGCGACTCGTTGTTCTGCCGAAGGGTCGGCAGCGATGATCTTTTCTTTATCATATCCGCTGGCAATAAGGCCTCCAATCAAACTTTTGGACATATTGCCTGCGCCAATAAAACAGATTGTTACGTTCATAAATGCGTTCGCTTTTTTTTTTAAAACCAAGATGCTGGATATTATACGCGATATTAAGCGTGCTTTGCTATCTTGGAGAGCCTTCGTGGGATTAGGGGGGGATAATTTTTATAAAAATGCGTAAAATAACTAAAGTGTTGTCTTTTTCTGCCGATAAGCTTATTTATACGAGGTTTCTTTTTTATTTAGACGGAGCTTTTGCACAGTTGTAAAAACGAAATGATGGGCGATGTTGCCCGTAGAGGCTGGTTGAGAAAAATAAGCCATTTTTATTCGTTATTGCATTGTGTAACGGTTTCTTAGAGGGTGTCATTATGTCTTCCAATACCATTTCACAAGATCCTATGCTGGTAAAACAGCTGCTTTTAGATAAAGGGGTCTAGATAATAGATAAAGGGGTCAAAGCCCTTTTCTCCTCATTGTTTATTTTTTTCATGCGTTTAAACTGTTTTGCATGCGCATAACGACTGGCCATTAATACATATTGTGGTCCAATCCGATTATCGTTCTGACGCAGTTTAATTCCATGCTCTTTGGAGAGTTTAACCAGGTTTTCTCTGGCTTTGTTC
>WFPP01000009.1 GCA_015487495.1 Thiomicrorhabdus sp. | reverse complement strand
GGATTAAGACATATATATCGCTTTTATTCCATAAATCTCTCCGTTTAACCAGAGCCCCGCTTCAGAGGGGATTAAGACCTCACAGTACTCCGCTAAGTTGTCCACAAATGTTGTTTAACCAGAGCCCCGCTTCAGAGGGGATTAAGACCCCACAGACTCGTATTATTACTGACTGAGTCAATGTTTAACCAGAGCCCCGCTTCAGAGGGGATTAAGACTTTTCCTTCAGTTCGTTTTCGATACGCTTTTTTGTTTAACCAGAGCCCCGCTTCAGAGGGGATTAAGACTTTCTGTGCTTATAGTATCTTTGCTTGACGTCTGTTTAACCAGAGCCCCGCTTCAGAGGGGATTAAGACGTACGCTCTAATTTGAAAATGACCTGCAAATCAGTTTAACCAGAGCCCCGCTTCAGAGGGGATTAAGACCGCTCTTCTTCGAGCGTAAGCTGATTATATTCGCGTTTAACCAGAGCCCCGCTTCAGAGGGGATTAAGACTTTGTTGCCGATGGCTATATCCCTCATGATATAGTTTAACCAGAGCCCCGCTTCAGAGGGGATTAAGACGTTGACGTGAATAGCGTTTGTTGCCTGTGTTTGTGTTTAACCAGAGCCCCGCTTCAGAGGGGATTAAGACTGTGGGTTTACTAATAAATATTCATGATTTGCCAGTTTAACCAGAGCCCCGCTTCAGAGGGGATTAAGACTAACTCTCGTACTGCTTTATAAGAATTTACATTAGTTTAACCAGAGCCCCGCTTCAGAGGGGATTAAGACGGGCATACTTTGTTTGTTTCCCAGCAAAGTGCGGTTTAACCAGAGCCCCGCTTCAGAGGGGATTAAGACCTGATGTTTAAATCCTTAGCGCGTCCTGTACCGTTTAACCAGAGCCCCGCTTCAGAGGGGATTAAGACACCTCTATTTCCACGATAGTGTGAGGGTTGAATTGTTTAACCAGAGCCCCGCTTCAGAGGGGATTAAGACGTTTGCTGCGTAGCTGAAAGTTGTAACATAGGTTTAACCAGAGCCCCGCTTCAGAGGGGATTAAGACTGTGTTTGTTGCTTACGTGTAAGTTTTAGCATAGGTTTAACCAGAGCCCCGTTTCAGAGTTTCCTACTCTTTTCATCAAACCATCAGCGTTGCAAAATCAACAACTTCCTGATGGCACAATAGAAATATAGCAAAGAACTCAGAAAATACGTGATAAAAATAATAAGGGAAAAAGAGTGCTTAATAGCCCATGTAACAGCAGACTACGGAATTAATAAAAACCCAGCGTTTTGATTGGGTGAGTGCGAATAAATACGATATAGCCATGCTTAACAATGAGCTACCAAAACTGGCGCTTGACTGATTTAGGATAGAAAATTGCATATTACAGTAGGAGCGAGGTATTTCAAAAAAATTGAATTTTTCCCCCCCATAAAACTTATGCTTTGGACTGGATCTCCAGTTTAATCCCGAACGCCATCCCCTCGTTTTTCAACGGGCAAGTAGCATAGATTGCCTGATCCGGTATAAATTTGAGTGGGTCTAAATATTTTATTGCCTTGTAATTGCTCGCGCCAATGCGCCATCCAGCCTGCGGAACGGGCAACCGCAAAAATAGGGGTAAAAAGCCCTTCATCAAAGCCCATTTCTTTATACAAGATACCTGAATAAAAATCGACATTGGGGTAGACGCCTTTATGTCCTAACAGCTCTTCACATATTTTTTCTACTTCCAGTGCGGTTTGAAAAATGGGGCTTAATTCCTCCGATTTTTCTTTCAATAATGCCGTGGACAGTTTTTGCAAAATCGTGGCACGTGGGTCTTTGGTTTTATATTCACGATGCCCCATGCCCCAAATGACTTTTTTGTTGGCCAAACGCTCTTCAATGTAAGCGCGTGCATTCTCAGGTGAGCCAATTTTTTCAAGCATTTCAATCACTTTTTGGTTTGCGCCACCATGCAGTGGCCCCGATAAAGAGGCAATGGCCGATGAGATAACGGAACAGGGGTTGGCCAGAGTAGACCCCGTTACCATCGTGGTAAATGTAGAGGCGTTAATGGTATGTTCTGCGTGTAAAATCAAAATGGCATCCAGTAAACGCGCCCAGTTTTTATCTGGCTCGGCCCCTGTCACCATATACAAAAAGTTTTCGGCATAGGTCAAATCCTTGCGTGGTTCAATGGGGTCATAGCCATTACGCATGTGTTCCCACATAGCGACCAATGTTCCCATATGGGCAATAATTTTAACCGTTACATCATTAATATACGCTTCATTTTCTGTGCCCCCTTGCATGTACTCTGTACTGGGGTAAAAGCTCGCCAAGCTGGCGACCACTACTTGTAGCATGTGCATAGGGTGTGTCGTTGGTGGCAGGTTTTTCATGATTTCGCGAATATTGTATTTTACTCGACGATTTTCTCTTAATTGTCGGTCAAATTGCGCTAACTCTTTTGAGGTTGGTAAGTCGCCAAACAGCAACAATAACGTCGTTTCTTCAAAAGAAGAAAATTCCGCCAACTCTTGAATGTTATATCCACGATAAGACAAAATGCCTTTTTGCCCATCGATACATGATATTTTTGATTCCGTTGCTGGAACCCCTGCTAACCCGGGAATATAATCCATTGCGCTGTCCTAACCTTTTAATCAAGAGAGAAAATTATAATACCCTAATCTTCAAATAGAAACCCAAACTTAGAATGCCAATAATGGACACACCATATTGCGCGATTAAACACTAAAGGAAGAGCCACACCCACACGTTGTCGTTGCATTTGGGTTTTCAATTACGAATCGCGCCCCTTGCAAATCTTCTAAATAATCGATTTTAGCGCCCACTAAATACTGAAAACTCATTGAATCAACCAGAAGTGTCACCCCCTCTTTGGTCACGACCGTATCGTCTTCTGCCTGTTCCTCATCAAACGTGAACCCATACGAAAACCCTGAACATCCTCCGCCCGTAATGTATACGCGTAACTTTAAGTTTGGATTTTGTTCATCTTCAATTAAACCCTTTACCTTGGCGGCAGCGGCTTCGGTGAAATCTAAGGGGGTTGGCGTCGTTGACATAACGAATTCCTTTCTATTTTAACACCACAACCCTACGTAAAGCAGGGGTTTAAAGGTATTTTTGACCAAAAGAGGTAGTATACCAAAAACTCAACCCGCTTCTCAAAATAGCACTCTCTTAATGACGTTAGATAAAATGCTCTCCCCCTCTCACAAAAGAGACTGTTTCACCCCCTTTTTATCTGTAGATTCTCATTTTGACCTGATTTTTACTTCAAAAATCGCTAGAATGGCGGGATATTTTGTTAAATACTTTTGCGCGATATCAATGAAAAGTTCGACGCTTGCTGAAAACCATTAAAAAAACATACCGCCAAACAATAAAGAGTTTCGTTTTTCTCGGGATTATATCGTACAAAAGTCGCGTTAAAAAAACTCAGGAATCTTATGAGCACATTGAGCACATCATCCGAACATACCACTGCTGACCTCACACCACCCGAACGCTATATTAATCGGGAAATGAGTCTGCTTGAATTTAACAGAAGGGTACTTGCACAGGCAAAAAACCCGACTATTCCCCTTCTTGAACGCTTAAAATATTTATGCATTTCCAGTAGCAACATGGATGAGTTTGTTGAAGTTAGGCTCGCCAGCTTATATGAACTGGCCGAAGATCCAAATGCCTTAACCACACCCGATGAATTACCACCCAAAAAAGTCATTAATCGCCTGCTTACCGCAACAAAAGAAATTGTGGAAGACCAGTACCACACTTTAAATAATATTTTAATTCCAGATTTAGAAAAAGAACGTATTCATTTTTTGCGCCGCAATCATTGGACAGAGCAACATAATGAATGGATTACCCAATACTTTAGTGAATCCCTGCAACCGGTGTTAAGTGCCGTCGGGCTGGATCCATCACACCCCTTCCCTCGCGTGCTTAATAAAAGCTTAAATTTCATTGTTTCACTAGAAGGAAAAGACGCTTTTGGTCGCTCTAACGGACTGGCCATTGTTCCGGTTCCTCGCTCACTGCCCCGAGTAATTAAACTGCCTCCAGAAGCCACTGAAAATGAAAATGATTTTGTCTTTTTATCTTCCATACTGCATGCCAATGTCTCCCGTTTATTTCCGGGAATGACGGTGACAGGTTGTTACCAGTTTAGGGTTACCCGAAACACCAACTTGTTTATAGATGAAGAGGAGGTGGATGACTTGATGAGTGCGCTACGTGGCGAACTGTCAGGACGTCAATACGGTGGCAGCATTCGTCTGGAAGTTGCCGATAATTGCCCCAAAAATATGGTGGATTATCTGCTGGACCGTTTTAAATTGAATGAAGACGCCCTGTTTCAGGTCAATGGCCCTGTTAATCTGCACCGCCTTAATGCCGTACCCGATATGGCAGAACGCCCTGACCTGTTGTTTCCGGCTTTTTCACCAAGAAAGCTAAACACCAAACGCAAATCAAAACATCCGTTTAAACTCTTTAAACGCCAAGCAGGTTCAGACACCTTTTTTGATAAAATCCGTACACAGGATATTTTGCTACACCACCCTTATGATGCCTTTACACCCGTCATTGATTTTTTACAACAAGCCGCAATTGATCCCGATGTTTTAGCCATTCGAATGACACTGTACCGAACAGGTGAAAACTCTAAAATTATTAAAGCACTGGAACGCGCCGCACAAAATGGTAAAGAAGTTACCGCCGTGGTCGAACTGAGAGCACGTTTTGATGAAGATAACAACATCATTCAAGCCATGCGCCTACAAGATGCAGGGGTTCATGTTGTTTACGGTGTGGTTGGCTATAAAACCCATGCTAAAATGATTTTGGTGGTACGCCGAGAAGGCAGTAAAATTCAGCGATACACCCATTTAGGCACAGGAAATTATCACCACATTACCACACGTTTTTATACCGACTTTGGCCTACTGACAGCCAACCCAGAAATAGGTAATGATGCATCAAAAATCTTTCAGCAATTGACCAGTCTGGGTGACACCAAAGACCTGGATGTCTTGTTACAATCACCCTTTACCTTGCAATCCAGCATGATTGCCAAAATTCAACGTGAGGCCAAGAACGCACGTGATGGCAAGCCCGCACGAATCATTGCAAAAATGAATGGACTGGAAGAGGAGACGGTAATCGATGCACTGTATGAGGCTTCTCAGGCAGGCGTTCAAATTGACCTGATTGTTCGGGGAATTTGTAGCCTGCGCCCTGGAGTGGCTGGCCTGTCTGAAAATATTACGGTTACCTCCATTATTGGGCGTTTTTTGGAGCACCACCGTGTCTACTATTTTTTAAACAGCGAAGGAGAGCCTGAACTGTTTGGCTCCAGTGCAGACTGGATGAAACGCAATTTGTTTGCCCGTGTTGAAACCTGTTTTCCGATTCTTGACCCTGCGTGTTTTCAACAGGTTTACACTGAAGGGCTTATTATTTATTTAAAAGACAATACTGGCGCCTGGTTATTGCAGTCTGATGGAAGCTACCTCCAAAAACAGGATGGTGCGCCTGCATTTAGTGCTCAACAAACCCTTATTGATAAATACTCTTAAGAGATCCCATCCTTCATGAGCAAGCAAAACGAAAAAGAAACCTCTGGCGAATATACCGACCCTTTTTCCAATGAATCCAGTAACGACCAATCCCTCTATGCTGCGATTGATTTGGGTTCAAACAGTTTTCATATGATTATTGCCCGTGAAACACATGGGCAATTTCAAGTCATCGATAAACATAAAGAAATGGTACGGTTGCGTACCGGACTGGATAAAGAGGGCAATTTAACCGACAAGGCCTTTCAACGAGGCATTGAATGCCTAGAGCGCTTTGGCCAGCGCTTAAAAGGCATTCCAAATAAAAATATTCGCGCTGTTGGCACCAATACTTTACGCAATGCCAAGAACAGTACTAAATTTTTAAAACAAGCCAAACAAGCACTGGGTCACAGTATCAAAATCATTTCTGGTCAAGAAGAAGCGCGTTTAATTTATTTGGGGGTTTCTCATGGATTGCCTGCCAGTGATGAACAGCGATTGGTCATGGATATTGGGGGAGGCAGTACTGAATACATTATTGGCCAACACACTGAAAATAGCCATCTTACCAGTACCGAAATGGGATGCATCAGTGTGACACAAGCCTTTTTTTCGAAAGGCGACATTACTGAGAAAAAAATGAATGCCGCCATTGCACACTGCCGTCAAATCTTAAGGCCGCACCGTAGCAAATTAAAAAAACGGGGCTGGGATACCGCTATTGGTGCGTCAGGCTCCATCAAATCCATAGGACAAATCATTGAGCTAAATGGCTGGAGTGACACTGGCATTACCTTAAAAGGCATGCTTAAGCTCAATCAAAAACTCATCGAGTCTGGCTCAACTCGGGATGTAAAGCTGGATGGACTAAAAGAAGAACGACGTCCTGTGTTTGCAGGTGGGCTGGCTATCTTGATTGCTTCTTTTATGGAGCTGAGCATTGAACAAATGCAGGTCTCTGCCAATGCTTTAAGAGAAGGACTTATTTTAGACAGCCTGGGAAGATTATATGCGGAAGATGTCCGTGAAGTGAGTGTTAAAGCCATGCAGCAATGGATGAAAGCAGACATTCAACAAGCAGACTACATTGTTAATACCGCCCAGGGCCTCTATAAACAAGTGGTTAAAACTTGGGACTTGACCCCCACAGACTACGATTTTAAAAACCTTTTAAAATGGGCCTGCATGTTACATGAAATTGGCATCGCCATCAGTTACAAACGCTACCAGCATCACAGCGCTTATTTGATTGCACAATCCGATATGGCTGGATTTGACCAACAAGAAAAGCAGATTTTAAGCGCCATGATGATAAACCATCGGGGAAAGTTTGATGTCAGCCTATACAATGACATGGATGAAAGCATCGCCCAAAAATTAATTTGCTTAACCGTTTTGCTTCGGCTCGCAGTACGCATTCATCGAGGACGAGATTTAGAAAAAACTAAACCTTCTTTATATCTCAAAAAACACCACAACCTTTATTTAGAGTTTGAAGAGAACTGGCTTTCATCCCACCCTCTTACCCAATTGGATCTTGAAACCGAAGCCAAGCACCTAAGTGCAATTGGATTTCATTTAACCATTATTTAATCAGAGATTCCTTCAGAAATCTCTGATTAATCATAAAACAAAATACACTGTGCCGCTTTGTTATTACATTCTCCCCACGTGACATTCTCCCCACGTGGTTACCGAATGCTTTCAATAAAAACAGTTAACCAAGGAGCAGTAACTAAAATGGTAACAGCCGACATTAACCCTGCCATTAATCCAATACCAATTTGTGGCAACAAATTGTTTTGCTTCAGTTCAATGTCCGATATTTGACGCTCAACCGCACCAAAAATCTCTACCTGATTTTTCAATAACCCATTTAAAGTTCGAATCTGTTTAAATAACAACTGTTGTTCTTTTTCGATCAACATTCGAGATTTTTTAGCGGATGCATCCAACTCGTTTAATTGATTCGCTAATAAAGTAATTGAGGCATCCATTTGACGCACAAGCCCTTCGATTGCAACTTTATCCTCTTTTAGCCACTCAAAATCAGGAGTTACCATATCTGACATATCAATATCGCTCATCTGGTGCCCTCCACCCAAGTCGGAACGACCCGATTTCTGCTGACGGCGCATCGCCTGCTCCAACAAAACACTTTTAGAACCTAATGGCTCCACTTTTCTTAAATCAATTGCCATTTTTTATCCTTTTAAGTCTTGATTGCCAACCAAAAAAACACTCGACAACGCTAAACAAGCCAATTAATTGACTCTTTTTATTCGGTATAATGTGCTGTATGCAGATATTGTGCCAATTTATTAAAATAAGACTTATCAACCCCAAGTTTTAAGAAAGCACTGATTAAGGAACCTCTGAATAAGAAAGGACATTATGAAATTTATTGGAGCACACGTTTCTGCCGCTGGAGGTGTTGAAAACGCCCCCATTCGCGCCCATGAAATTGGGGCAACGGCGTTTGCCTTTTTTACCAAAAACCAGCGCCAATGGCTGGCTAAACCTTTAACAGAACACAGCATTAAGGCCTTTAAACAAAATTGCGAAACGTATGGTTATCGCCCTCATCAAATATTACCTCACGACAGCTATTTAATTAATTTGGGGCATCCTGATACAGACAAACGCCAAAAATCACTGAATGCGTTTATTGATGAGTTACAGCGTTGCGAACAACTTGGCTTAACTTTACTTAACTTTCATCCCGGCAGTCACTTGCGTGAAATATCTGAAACGCGCTGTTTGGATTTAATCGCCACCTCTCTCAATTTTGCACTTGAGCAAACAACAAACGTCACCGCTGTGATTGAAAACACCGCCGGTCAAGGCTCAAACCTAGGCTACTGCCATGAACAACTGGCGTACCTCATTGATCGTGTTGAAGATAAAAGCCGCATTGGCGTCTGCATCGATACCTGTCATGCTTATGCGGCAGGATACGACTTAAAAAACGATTACTCTGGTGTAATGGCTAACTTTGAGGCGGTTGTTGGCTTTCAATACCTAAAAGGCATGCATCTCAATGATTCCAAAACCATATTAGGACAAAGGCGGGATCGTCATCACAGTCTGGGACAAGGTGAAATTGGCTGGGGAGTGTTTAAACAACTCATGGAAGATCCCAGAATTGACAATATTCCCATGATATTAGAAACCATCGATTCCAATATCTGGGCAGATGAAATTCAACAGCTAAAAAATTTTATCCCCCCCTATACCTCTTAATAAGGTTAGAGTAAGATATTCATACGGTTCCGCACCCCTTAATAAAATCGTGCAAAAATCTCATTTAATTTAACTTAATAAAAAAAGTACCGTTACTCAATGAATAAACATCAATTTATCGAATTTGTTATGCAGACAGGGGGTTTAAAGCTGGGGTCTTTTACACTGAAATCGGGTCGTGTCAGTCCTTATTTTTTTAATGCTGGCCTTTTTAATACTGGCGCCCAACTTGCAACACTCGCAACAGGTTATGCGCAAACAATTAAGGCATCACAACTGGAATTTGATGTTTTATTTGGCCCCGCTTACAAGGGCATTCCCCTCGCGGCAACCACCAGCGTAGCTCTGGCCACACAGTTTCAATGTAACAAACCCTATGCTTTTAATCGCAAAGAAGCCAAAACACACGGAGAAGGGGGCAGCATTGTTGGACACACCTTAACAGGCAATGTATTAATTATTGATGATGTCATTACCGCTGGCACAGCCATTCGTGAAGCCATCGATATTATTAGCGCAAACGGTGCAACCCCTGCTGGCGTTGTGGTCGCTTTAGACCGAATGGAGAAAGGAGCTGGTCAGCACTCAGCCATTCAAGAAGTGGAACAAGAATACGGTATTCCTGTTACCAGTATCATTACCCTTAATGATATTATTGATTACTTGGCGCAATCTGATGACGCCAATAGCCAAGGTTATCTGGATGCAATGAAAACCTATCGATTAAAATTCGGAATTGATTAAAATGCAATGGATTGAAAGGAAAAGCTCTGAATACCTATGAGCTTTCCAAAAAACATGAAGGAGACCTGACTCAATGCCCACCAAGTTACGAGAGTTAATGTTGCTTAGGCATGCTAAATCAGAGTGGAAAAATACTGAGATCGCAGATATAGACCGCCCCTTATCTGACCGAGGCAAAAAAAATGCCTCTAAAATGGGGCGCTGGCTCTCCTCCAGTTCACTGACTCCCGACCTTATTTTAGTCTCTCCTGCCTATCGAGCACAGCAAACCTTACGGCGAATGAGCAGTCATATGGACGTCAACACGATTACCATTGATGCACTTTATATGGCAAACCTTAACAACCTGTTGCAAATTTTGTCTGAAACACCAAAAGCAGAACGGGTTATGGTGATTGGGCATAATCCCGGGCTGGAAGAACTGTTTGAATATTTAAATTTTGAAACCATGCCGACAAATTTATCAACATCGCAAACAAACTCGGTAACGCTCTTTCCAACAGCAGCCTTTGCACATTTTATTCTCCCCAATGAATGGCATGCCCTTGAAAAAGGCGATGGTAAATTGATTCAGTTTATTCGCCCCAAAGACCTCTAAAAAAGCAATTCCATTCAGATAAACTTGTTTCTTCTCATAAAAACACATTAAATTCAGTATAAGTCCTACCCTCTTTACACTATATATGGTAACATTTGCGAAACTTAATACATAAGAGGAAATATTACCTATGAACACCAAGCTTTTACCCATTGCCGCTGCACTTTTGTCTGCCGTTTCTTTAACAGCTCAAGCCAATAACGATATTCAAGATAACGGCAACGCCGCTTATGTTACCGACTCTTATGGCAACATTGTTCGTGACTCTTGGGGCGAATGTACCCGTTCCATCAACTGGACAGCAGAAACGGCTATTGCAAGCTGTGAAAACGGCCAACCTGCATCAAGCACAACAACGTCATCAGCTTCATCAACGGCCGCCGCACCTGTTGCGCCAGTTAACGATGTCATTAAAGACAACGGGCAACGTGGTTATGCCATTGACTCCAATGGCAATGTAGTACGTGATTCATGGGGACGATGCGTTCGTACCATTGAGTGGACTCCCGAAACAGAAATTGCACGCTGTGAAGGCAAGGAAGAAGTCGTTATCGTTGAAGAGGTTGCTGTTGTACCTGAGCCTGAACCTGTAGCAGTTGTTGCGCCTGTCATTGCGCCTGCCCCAGTTGTGAAGCCTGCTCCGAAAACCATTCCAACGATTGCTGCCTTCCGTGGATTCTTTGATACAAACTCTGCAATCTTAAAATCGTCTGCGAAGCACGATCTGGATCTTTATGCTGATTTTATGAAAGCCAACCCTGAAACAAGAATCCGAATCACTGGCCATACCGATTCGACTGGTGAAGCAAGCTACAACCAACAGCTATCTGAAAAACGTGCTAATGCGGCTAAAGCATACCTTGTCAAAAAAGGCATTGCTGAAGATCGCATGGAAACACATGGCGCAGGTGAAACCAGCCCTATTTCAGACAACAGAACTCGTGATGGACGTGCTCATAACCGTCGTGTTGAAGTTGAGCTTATTAAATAAACACTTTCTCTATTTAGTCTGTCGGACTTATCGGACTTAGGTGATAATAAAAAAAACCTGCCCTCTTTTAGAGTTGCAGGTTTTTTTATATTCTATCTATTAAAACATGAGACCTTATCATCCTCCGACAAACGCCTAAAAACTAAAACCCTCCACCACTGATTTCATCAAAGACATGTCGTGCATTGTTTTCAGCCGCTTGCTCAAAAACAGGCCGTTCCTTGTACATTGACTGATCCAGTTGCAATGCATCCTCAACCTGCCCCCCCGATTCAACTATTTTTTCAATTTGCTGATGCAAGTACACTAAATAGTCGTAGGTTTGTCGCTTCAGTGTTGCCATATCCGTTGGGGTGCCATGCCCTGGAACCACAATCGTATCATCAGGTATTTTTGCCATCATCACTTCAAAAGATTCAATCCATGCACCCGAATCAGTGTACTTGAAAAAAACAGGCATTCGCTCGTTGAACCCTAAATCTCCCGTAAATAAAACCTTTCGGGAAGGGACATACAAGCTGGTTGAAGCGGGCGTATGACCGGGACCAAAATCGTATAAATACACTTTTTCTCCCCCCCCTACATCAATCACCATTTCGTCTGTATAGGTGGTAAATTGATCGCTCACATTACGAACAGATAAGGTAATATCCTTCCCTACTCGCTCAGACCACTCACGCTTGGTTCGCTCAAAACCGGCATTAAATTGCTTATTTGCCATTTCACTGGAATAAAGGTTTTTAACCCCAATATCCACCCAGTAACTCGAGCCTAAATAGGCATGTCCCTGATTATTTTCAACCGCAACCCATTTCACGGGTTTCTTTGTAATAGCCTTAATTTGCTGATGCAAACTGTAAGCTAATGCCGCATTCGCACCTGCATTAAAAACAAACACTCCGTCCTTAAAAATAATAAAAGACAAATTATTGTTGAGCCCAAAATTACCTGGGTTATGCCAAATCATGCTTCCTATAACAGTATAGACCCCCTCCGTCACTTTAACCGCTTTAGGGATCGGTAACACCTCTCCAATGTAACCTACTTGCCTTTCAATATTCTCAACTTCTTTGACATAACTCTCTATAGAATGCGTTAGATCATTGCTGTAGCTTTTAACCTCTTCGGCATACGCCTGAAAACCTTTAATATAAGGATCATTACTCGTTGCCTCAGATGAAAAAGAGAACGTTGAATACAACGCCAAGGCCACCGTAGTACACATAAAGCTATTTTTTTTTACCTTTATTCTCATTATCGTTCTCCCAAAAAATACCGACTCTAAAATATCGTTTTCTGTTTTCTATTGTTTTCTATTATGTAATAACCTTTACTTATACGATCCTGACGAGAAATGAAGCGCTCGACACCCACAAGGGGCAAACCGAAAATATTTCCCTTTCCCATGTAGGATAGAAAGGGCGTTTTTTCATTCAATCATAACACCAAAATATCGTAAGCATTATCACTAACTTCTATCCAGTACATTAGAATTTTTATGTTCATATACATCAAAAATCGTTATTGCCATTGCCGCAATAACAGGACCAAAAAACAAGCCAATTACACCAAAATGAATCAGACCTGCAAAGGTAGATAGCACTGTTAATAAGGTATGGTTTGCAACGCTTAATCCTTCTCCAGCCTGCCCTAATGTCTTTGTTAATTTTGTAATCATAATTGGACGAACAATATTATCAATCACAAACCCTGTTACCACCACACCCCAAAAAATCAAAATAAACGCCGTCATATACTCTCCCTGAATAAGGGCATATAGCGTAACAGGCACCCAAACCAATGCTGCCCCTACAATAGGAATAAAAGAGGTGACTGCAATGGCCATTCCAATAAACAACCCTGGTAACCCCAATGCCCAGGCAACCAATGCAAATGACACACCTTGTAACACCGCAATCCCTACGACACTCAGCGTAAGTACACTTGATAAACCTGAAAAGCGTTGCATAATCATTCGGTCATAACGATTATCCAGCGGGGAGAGCAAAACAAAATGTTTCGCAATCGTATGACCATCTCGGTAGAAAAAAAATAATGCAAAAACAGACAAACCAATAAATGCAATAAAAGAGGAGGTCGTCCCTACAATGCCTTCTAACAAAAACACCGTGGTTTTTTGCACAAAACTAATTATTTTTTCCGAGTTCGCTTTTATTTGCTCCAAAACACTCCTTTGCGCTTCTTCACTAATGGGTAAATGACTCAAAAGCGATGAATTTAGTTTCGCCAAGCTCTCAGCATCTTGCGATGCAATCCAGCGTTGTGCCTCACCATACAGTTGCCCAACCTGTAAGCTCACTTCCACCAGAAGGTACGTCACAGGCGCAATCACCCCTACAAACACCAGCGCACTCATTACGGATGCGGCCATGGTTCTGGACCCTCGAAAACGGGGTAACATATTTTCATATAATGTATAACTGGCTGTGGCTAAAATCATGGCAAAAAAGAGCGCCTCCAAAAAAGGCGAAAATAACCAAATAAGCCCAACCAAGGCCAACAATAATAAAATAATTAAAAAACCTTCCTCATAAGGGCGATTGTCACGCATAATAAAACCTCAATTACCATTTAAAACCTTTCCAAAATAAGAGTGTATCTTAATATGAATACAAATATTGAAGAAGTCATTATCCGTCCAGAAGGTTCTCTTCAGATTTTATCCCATCAAGAAGCGACTCAACTCTGTGACTGCTCAGACAAAGGGCTCAATGACATGCTTGTACAGTGTGCATTAGCCGTTTTAAATACTGGCTCTAAAGAGGACAGTAATGATGGGCTACGGGCTAAATTTCCAGATTTTGACATTCAGGTCACGGTTAAAGGCCGTGGCGTACAAGTCACACTTAAAAAGCCGCCGCCAAGTGCTTTTGTAGACAATCAACTGATTGTGGGACTTAAAGAGCACCTTTTTGCGGTTATTCGGGATTTACTTTACACCCGAAATGAAATTTTAGAAAACCCGCAATTTAATCTAAATGATTCAATCGGCATCACGAACGCTGTTTTTCATATTGCACGAAATGCTCAATTAATGCTTCCTAATGCCGATCCAAATATTGTCGTGTGCTGGGGTGGCCACTCCATTTCCGAAAGCGAATACAAATACACCAAAAAACTGGGCTATGAACTGGGCTTACGTAATCTGGATATTTGTACAGGCTGTGGCCCAGGCGCCATGAAAGGCCCGATGAAAGGAGCCGTATTAGGGCATGGCAAACAGCGTAATCACAATGCACGTTACATTGGCCTCACCGAACCTGAAATTATTGCGGCCGAAGCCCCTAATGCAATTGTGAACGAGCTGTGTATCTATCCTGACATTGAAAAACGCCTAGAAGCCTTTGTGCGCTTAGGGCATGGCATTGTTATTTTTCCTGGTGGGCCTGGCACGATGGAAGAATTGTTGTATTTACTCAGCATAAAATTACATCCTGATAATAAAGCACTTCCATTGCCCGTGATATTGACGGGAAATGAACAAAGTAAAGCGTATTTTGAGAGTGTTTTAAATTTTATTCAAATCACACTAGGAAAAAAAGCCACACAACTGCTGGAAATCATCATTAACCGTCCTCGTGATGTTGCCACTCGAATGAGTGAGAGCATGAGTCAAATTCGCCAAACCCGAAAAGACAGCAGTGACGCTTACTATTACAACTGGAATTTAAAACTTAAAATGGATCTTCAAACCCCCTTTATTCCAAATCACGAGACCATGTCCAAACTAAACTTACATAAAAACCAGCCCATACATGAGCTCTCTAGCCAACTCCGAAAAGCCTTTTCAGGTATTGTCGCAGGAAATGTTAAACAAGATGGGGTAAGAGAAATTGAAAAACATGGCCCTTTTGAGTTGCATGGTGACCCAGAAATCATGGCTGCTATGGATGATTTATTACAAAGCTTTGTCGAACAAAAACGCATGAAAATAGACGCAAGCACGTATAATCCCTGTTATAAAATTAACCGACATTAAAACCGATTTGGAACTCTTATGACGTTTGAAGACTTTGATCTGGATGAGTGCCTATTAGAGGCCATCAAAAAACAGTCGTATCACAAGGCCACTCCTATTCAGGAAGCAGTCATTCCAGCCATGCTGGAGCGGCGTGATGTATTAGCAGGGGCCGCAACTGGCACAGGCAAAACGGCAGCATTTGTCATTCCCGTTTTACAATATTTACTGGATGAACCCAAACGTTCAACTCGACACCCTCGTGTTCTCATTCTCTCCCCAACGCGAGAATTAGCCTTCCAAATTCATAAGGTGGTTAATCAACTGGGCAGTAATGGCAACTTTCCAACGGTCATTATTACAGGAGGGTTTAAGCAAAGCCAACAAGCCGATACGCTCACCCGAGCTTGTGATATTTTAGTGGCCACTCCTGGACGGCTTGCCAAATTAATGGAAAATGAAAACGTTGATTTATCCTATATTGAAATCGTTATTATCGATGAAGCCGACCGAATGCTGGACATGGGCCAGGGCCCGACAGTGCACGCACTGCTTGAATCCATTCCAACCGACTTTCAAGCTGGGCTTTTCTCAGCCACGCTCTCAGGCAAAGGCATTGAGCGCTTTGCTAAAGAAATTCTGGAAGACCCAGAAGTTATTCAAGTCAATGCACCTAACCAACAATCCGGACAAATTCAACAGTCCATTTATCTCGCTAACGACAAGGCACACAAACAAGCCCTACTTGCCAATTTAGTACAAGATGAAACCTGCCAGAGTGCCATTGTATTCTGTAATAAAAAAGACAAAGCAATCGAAGTCACCAAATGGCTTCAATCGCAAAATATCTCGGCTCAAGTATTACATGGCGACTTTATCCAGGCCGTTCGACTTGAAAAGCTCAAAAAGTTTAAAACACAAAAAATCAAAGTCTTGGTCGCAACTGATGTGGCAGCACGTGGATTAGATATGTTACATATCACTCATGTCATTAACTACGATATTCCCTACCGTGGCGATATTTATATTCATCGCATTGGACGAACAGGACGAGCCCAACAAGTGGGAATCGCCATTAATCTGGTGGAGCATCATGATCTTAAAAAGATGGAGCGTATCGAATACCATTTAGAACAATCCCTTCCTGTCGAAAAAATCGCAGGGCTTGAACCCAACTTTACACTCAAAGACGCACTGAAAAAGGTAAAAAAGAAGAAAAAAACCAAGAAAAAGAGTAAAAAACCCAAAAAAATGAAAGCAAGAAAGCACACAAAAAAATCATAATTAACCCCCCCCCCACTATATAGAAAACAAGGGGGGAGAAAAAACACTGAACTCACTCTTCTGCACTGTTGGAATCCGTTGTTTTAGGCATCGTAGAAAGATGGTCAAAATAGTAATGAGCCAGTGCAATGACACCAAAAACGGGGGCAAACAGACCAAGTATCGGAAAGGTGCTTAATAAAAAAAATAGCCCTAACACCAAAGTTGAAGGCCAATCACCCAGGCCTTTAATCTCATTAAATAGGTTTTCTGGCAAAATCACTTGGCCAACATCCAACACCAATGCATAACGAAAGAAGAGAAAACCGAGTAGCCAGAACCAAATAATATTCACCAAGGGAATAAACAACATTGGAAAGGTCAGCAAGAAAAGCAACAGTAAAAGCAAGCCAAATTTAAGCATTTTACCCAACATGCCTAACATGGTACCGTGCCCTTGATAGTCCACATTGGGGTAGTGTTTATCATGCACGACTTTCACCAAACTGTCCGTCATAAAACCTGTAATAATCATGGCAAAAAGCAAAATCAAGTAACTGCCGAGTAAAACCCCTAAAATACCAGCAATCACCACAAAAACAGATGAGATGATCCACAATAAAATGGCACCTATAATTGGAATCGCTCCAATACTTTGTTCAACCTCTGATGACCATGTGGTTACATCTACTACCATAGGATTTTGTGTCACAAAATCACTGAACAAAAACACACCAAACAGCCCGTATCCCAAAAGGGAGACCAAAATAATCGCGGCTAAAAATGGAATAAAAAGCCGCCATAAAATGGCCGGCTCTTTTAAGTCTGTAAGTGTTTTAAAAAACAGGTCAAGCATTATTTAATCCAGATCGACTTCACATTCATAAACTCTCGAATTCCCTGAGAGGAGAGTTCTCGGCCATAACCTGAGTTTTTTATCCCCCCAAATGGCATCCTTTGATCTGAAAAACTCGGGCTATTGATAAAGGTCGCACCCGACTCCATCCCACGCGCAATGGTTTCAGCCGTGGTTAAGTCATCACTCCACACCGAGCCACCCAAGCCATAGTTGATTGAGTTGGCAATGCCCAGGGCATGAGCGGGTTCGGTTGCAGAAAACACCATCGCCACGGGGCCAAAAAACTCTTCACTGTACGCGGGCATATCGCTGGTAACACCCGTTAGAATTGTGGGCGCATAATAACTGCCCGGTCGATCAAGCTGATAACCACCTGTTACCAAGGTCGCTCCCATATCAACCGCTCTCATAACTTGTTCATGCATCTCTTCTAATAAATCTTGACGTGACATTGGAGCTAAGGTTGTTGCATGATCCATAGGATCGCCTGCTACAAATTTTTCTTCAATCGCAGTTTTAAATTTTTCGACAAACGTATCAAAACAACTCTGATCAACAATAAAGCGTTTAGCCGCAATACAGCTTTGTCCCATATTCAAAAAACGCCCTGCTACTGCACCTTGTACAGCGGCATCCATATTGGCACTGTCTAACACAATAAAGGCATCGGCTCCCCCCAGCTCTAAAACCGTTTTCTTTAATTCGGAGCCCGCTACACTGGCGACTTTTCGACCTGCATTTTCACTGCCTGTTAATGTAACAGCCCTGACAGCAGGATGACGAATCACACTTTCTACCATTCCGGCACCAATCATAAGCGTAGTAAAAATATTCTCTGGAAACCCTGCTTTTCGAAAGACTTCTTCCAAAGCCAAGGCGCATTGAGGCACATTAGATGCATGCTTTAAAATAGCAATGTTTCCTGCCACTAACGCGGGAGCAGCAAAGCGAAACACTTGCCAGAAAGGGTAATTCCAAGGCATCACTGCCAGCACGACCCCTAATGGCTGATAGTGCACATAACTTTTTGAGGCATGCGTTTCAACCTGTTCATCGGCTAAAAATCTCGGGCCATTCTCAGCATAATATTCACAAACGGCTGCACATTTTTCAATTTCACCTTGGGCCTCAACAAAGGTTTTTCCCATTTCAAGTGTAATGAGCTCGGCTAATTGCTCACTGTCATCACGTAGCACATCTGCAACACGCTTCATCATCACACAACGGTCTTCAATAGGAGTTAACTGAGACCAGTCTTTAAATTGATACCCTGCCTGAGTAACCACTTCATCCAACGTTGCTTGATCCCAAGTTTCAAAACGACCTAATAACTCACCTGTTGCCGGATTAATTGATTCCATTGCCATAAAGAACTCCTTACAAAAGTAATAAAAAAATGAATACTATAAATCGTTTCAAAAAAGCAGATTGACAAGAGTGCTTTTCATTTTTAGATCGTTATCTAAAAATTGCATTCAAACAAAAACACCGCTACGTAAACTAAAATGCATGAATAAAAAAAGAGACGGGCATTTACTTCTTCTGTCTCAACTTATTCTTACAAACGACGAGGACTGAATATTTCATTCACATGCCACATCATGCAGAAAATGTATTATAAAATGGCCTGCTGTGCCCAGGCATTTGCCAATAAAAAACGCTCAGACAAATCCGTAACATTTAATTCTTTAAAGTGCAGTTGATTAGAGGATGCATCCAGTTTCTCAAGCGTTTCCAATACATTCAGAGTTTCACCCATTGGGCCAAACCGTTGAATTAATGCGGCCTTGATTTCATTGGATAGTGGCATATCAATCACTATATCCTCTATAGGCATTTTAAAAAACGCACCTAGGTTTGAAAACAGCCCAACTAAAAAGAAGCTCTCACTCTCTTTTTGATACCCTGTATCCAGTGCGAGACGTTCACAAAACTTCGCTCTTGCCAAAGAGCTGGTTAACAATTCTTTGGGAACCCCCTCTAAATCAGAAAGCACCATCGTATTAACCCAGAATTTTAAACGATTTAACCCTAAATAACGTAAAGCATCACTAATACTATCCACTTGAACGGGTACCATCGCCGCAGGTCGGTTAATCACCTCTAACAGCTTATAACTCAAGGCAACATCTTGACTGATTATATAAGACAGCTCTTGAAAGCGAGTATAGGGGGCATTTATTTTTGCCAATAACTCCAATAGAATCAGGCGATTTCCAGAAAGTTTCTGGCCATTGATTATGGTTGGTTGATTAAAAAAATACCCTTGAAAGTAATCAAATCCCAATTTTTTTAATACCTGAAACTTCTCTTGAGTATCCACATTTTGTGCAATCACTTTAATGCCTTTATCGTGCAAAGCATCCACTGTGCTCCTTAAGTCAATTTCAGGATGGGCCTCAATATCCATCTTAACGTAGTCACTAATACTAGCAAGTTTGGCTGAGGATTCAGAAGCACTTAAATCGCCTAACACAATGCGGGAACCATCTTGTTTTAACGCTTTTAAATTTCGAAGCACTTGTACATTTCCAATCACTTCTTTTGAAATCTCCAATAGCAACGGAAAATTTTTATTTAAGTTAGGAAGCACTTCTTTGCAAATTAATGAACTGGGCAAGTGTAGCACCGCAGAATGTTCACCAATAATGGATTGAAACCCGATAGACTCTTGAATTTTGTTTATCAAATCCCTTGTCGCTTGCAACATTTTTTCAGAAGGACTCAGGCCTTGATAAAATTGCAAATCATAAGCAAATACATTCATTTCTGTATCTAGCACGGGTTGCCTACCAATAAAAATATCCGACATATCTACTCCTGCTCCTAAAAAAAGCGTCGCCACACAATCTACTTGATCTTATCTAAACCAGTAACAACCTATAGCATAACCTATATACACCAATAGTTTGCCGAGTCATGACAAACCATTTTCAAATTCATTTTTGAGTATCTTTCGTTAAATCATCATACTACACTACTCACCTTAAACACACTTAAAGCCCCCTCCGAAAGGAGGCTAAACCAGAATTCAAGCAAGGCGAATAGCACACGGCTACTTAACGACTTTGATAAGCTCAGATTATGGTGTTTGTGGGATTTGCAGTCGATTTTTAGTTATCAGACAGCCTCCTAGTATTCTATCCTGAAACATTGTAAGATTTTTCCCTGTTTTCAGTAGAATGCAATGATTCTTTTCAAGAAATCAACATTAAGAAAATGCCCGTTCATGAATCTCTACACAACGCCTTAAGGAAACTCTGATTAATCGCCGACTTGACCGCTCCTTGTTTTAAACCGTTACCCTGTTAAATAAAAAAGAGTATCACTCAAAATTACTGAAAATTAAACTCACAGAACGTACAATAATGCCTAAGTGCAGAAGCAAACTATTATCCAGTTTAAACCTTCATAAAAAAGGGCTGAAATCCTCTGTTGAGAAATTTTGGTACTGACTACGCCTCTCCTAAGAGCTGTCAGACTTAAGTGGACTTAGGTAAACATGGCAAGAGAAGCGCTGATTCATAACAAACAAGGAGGATAACAATATGAAGAAAGATCCTTCAAATTTAAGGCGTTTTAACCCTATTTATTGGCTATTCATTATCATTGTACGTTTTTACCAACTCTTTATTAGCCCAATAATTGGGCCTCGATGCCGATTTTATCCCAGTTGTTCCCACTATACACTGGAAGCCATAAAACAACATGGCGTCATCAAAGGGAGCTGGTTAGCCATCAAACGCATTGCTCGTTGCCATCCTAAAAACCCGGGCGGAGTCGATCCCGTTCCCCCCTGCAAACAAGCGTGTTCACATAAAAAAATATTGTAATCACTTATCATGACTAATCACAACTTCTTTAAGAAGCCTCTGATTAAGTCCCAATCAACATTTCTGTGATTTTATTAATCCAATGACTTACATGCTTGTTTCTGGTAAAAAATGGACTTATTCAGAGTTTCCTTAAGGCAATAAGGCCACTTGATTTAAGCCTAAACGCTCATCCAGTCCAAATAGAATATTCATATTTTGAATGGCTTGACCTGCTGCGCCCTTAACGAGGTTATCAATGACCGAAGTAATCACAATTCTTCCCCCCCCTGCTGGGCGATAAATGGCCATACGGCACATATTAGAACCTTTAACCATTCGCGTTTCAGGCAAGCTACCAGCGGGCATCACATCCACAAAAGGTTCGGAAGCATAAGTTTCTTCATACAATGCTTGAATGGCTTCTTGTGAGGTATCTTGCGTTAGGGTCGCATAAATCGTCGATTCCATACCACGTACCATCGGAATTAAGTGTGGAACAAAAGTTAAATCAACGGAAGTGCCTGTCACTTCGTTCATTTTTTCAACCATTTCAGGTTGATGACGGTGTCCATTCACGCCGTAAGCCTTAAAACTTTCGCTCATTTCTGCTCCCAACATGGCGACATTTGCTCCTTTTCCCGCGCCACTTACTCCGGACTTTCCATCGGCAATAATGGACGTTGTTTCGACCAAGCCTGTTTTTAATAACGGTAAAATGCCTAATAAGATACTGGTTGGATAACAACCCGGATTGGCAATGATCTTCGCCTCTTTAATCCGCGAACGGTAATATTCGGGTAATCCATAGACAACATCCGTCATTAAATCGGCGCCCGTGTGTGTCATGCCGTACCATTTTTCCCACAAGGCTAAATTTTCAATCCGAAAATCAGCCGCAAGATCAATGACCTTCACGCCATGTTCAATCAATGCCTTGGCCATGCTCATCGCAACACCATGAGGGGTTGCAAAAAAGACCACATCACAGGTTTTTAATTGCTCAATATTCGGCACGGAAAATTGTAAATCATAAATCCCACGTAAATTTGGGTACATATCCGCCACGGCAACCCCGTTTTCACTGCGAGAGGTAATCATGGTTACTTCTACGCTAGGATGGCTTGCCAAGTTTCTTAATAACTCGACCCCGGTATACCCTGTTCCTCCAACAATGCCTACTTGAACTTTTTTATTGGTTTGCATGCTTTTTCCTAACTAATTAACGGCCACCAAACAGTGATCCCATAATGCCTCGAATAATTTTTCGACCTAGCCCGCTGCCAATAGAACGCGCTGCGCTTTTAACAAGGGCTTCAACGCTACTCTGCCTTGTTCTGCCACGTGAACTTCGTTTTTTTCTACTGTGAGTCGTCGATTTTTTACTTTTTTCTGCTTCGGCTTGCTTCTCCGCTTCTTCCTGTTGTGCTTGCATCTCTTCTGCTCGGCTTTTTAATATTTCATAAGCCGAGTTACGATCCACGCGCTCATCATAATGCCCTTTTAAGGGTGAACGCTCTATTCGCGCTTGACGCTCTTCTTTTGTCAAAGGCCCAATACGGGATTCGGGTGGCCGAATTAAGGTTTTTTGAACGGCTTGTGGCCGACCTTTTTCATCTAACACAGAAACCAATGCCTCCCCTGTACCCAGTGCTGTAATCATCGTCTCGGTATCAAATTCCGGGTTAGGGGGAAAGGACTCTGCCACATTTTTAATGACTTTACGGTCTTTGGGTGTAAATGCCCTTAAAGCGTGTTGAATTTTTAACCCCATCTGCCCTAAAATCTCTTCTGGCACATCCAGTGGGCTTTGGGTAATAAAATAGATGCCCACGCCTTTTGAACGGATTAATCGCACTACTTGCTCTATTTTATCAATCAAAACCTTAGGCGCCTGATTAAACAATAAATGGGCTTCATCAAAAAAGAAAACTAACTTAGGCTTGTCGGGATTACCCACTTCTGGAAGTTGTTCAAACAGCTCTGAAAGCAACCACAATAAAAAAGAGGCGTACACTCTTGGCGATTGAACCATCAACTTGGTGGCATCAAACAAGTTAATCACCCCGTTTCCAGAAAAATCCACTTGCATTAAATCTTTTAATTTCAGTGCTGGCTCACCAAAAAAGTGTTCTGCCCCTTGTTCTTCCAATACCAACAAGCGTCGTTGTATCGCTCCAATACTGGCACTGGAAATATTGCCATACTCTCCCCGTAACGATTTGGCATTATGGCTCATCCAGATTAACATTGAACGCAGGTCTTTTAAATCTAATAATAACAGCCCCTGATCATCAGCAATTTTAAAACAACCATACAAAATACCCGTTTGGGCATCATTTAAATCAAGTAGATTGGATAGTAATAGTGGCCCCATTTCTGAAATAGTCGACCGTATCGGGTGCCCCTGTTCGCCATAAATATCCCAAAAAACCACGGGATAAGGGCGTTGTTGAAAGCTTGCTAACGGAATTTTTTGCAACCGTTCATCAATTTTAGGGTGCGGTGTACCTGCTGAACTTAAGCCAGACAGGTCTCCTTTGATGTCTGCTGCAAAAACCGGAACACCCAAACGAGAAAAACTTTCTGCCAACACTTGTAAGGTAACGGTTTTTCCCGTTCCCGTTGCACCCGTAATCAAACCATGACGATTACTCATCTTGGCAAGCTGTTCAATTAAAGTGCCCTCTGCACCGCCGATGGCAAATTTTTCTTGCTTGTTCATAACGCCCCCTATGCAATTTATTAATTCTACCCAATTCCTGGCTTTCCACAACAAAAAAGCCCGTAAAAACGGGCTTTTTTGTTGTAGGTCAGGAATTAAATAACCATTTAGATAATCCCTAACGGAACCATGACTCAGTATGATTTACATCATGCCGCCCATGCCTCCCATTCCACCTGCTCCCACATCAGCAGGGGCTTCTTCTTGTGGAATATCTGCAATGGCTGCACCGGTTGTTAAAACAAGTCCAGCAACAGAAGCGGCATTTTGAAGCGCAGAACGTGTTACTTTCGCAGGATCAATAATCCCTGCCTCAATCATATTACAATACTCTTCTTTAGCTGCATCAAAACCAAAGTCACCTTCGCCTTCCAGTACTTTATTAACAATAACAGAACCTTCTAAACCACAATTTGCGGCAATCTGGCGCATTGGCTCTTGCATTGCGCGCAATGCAATTTGAATACCCACATTTTGATCATCATTGGCTCCTGCTACATTCACATTAGCAATGGCACGAATCAAGGCAACGCCCCCTCCAGAAACAATTCCTTCTTCTACAGCGGCACGCGTTGCATGCAATGCATCGTCAACACGGTCTTTTTTCTCTTTCATTTCCATTTCCGTTGCGGCACCCAACTTAAGCACAGCAACCCCACCTGCTAACTTGGCTAAACGCTCTTGTAGTTTTTCAGAGTCGTATTCAGACGTACTGGCTTCAATTTGAGAACGAATTTGAGCACAACGTGCCTCGATATCTGATTTTTCACCCGAACCATCAATCAACTTTGTACTGTCTTTACCAATTACAGCAGAATTCACTTGCCCTAACTGCTCCAGTGTTGCCTCTTCCAAAGACAAACCAACTTCTTCCGAAATAACCGTACCACCCGTTAAAATCGCAATATCTTGTAACATCGCTTTACGACGCTCACCAAATCCAGGCGCTTTAACCGCTGCCACTTTTACAATACCACGCATATTGTTAATCACAAGTGTTGCTAGGGCTTCTCCATCAACATCTTCAGCAATAATCAATAGTGGACGACCTGCTTTAGAAACCGACTCTAATGTTGGAAGCAACTCTCGCATATTTGAAATCTTTTTGTCATACAACAAAACAAAAGGGTTTTCCAATTCTGCAATCATCTTATCCTGGTTTGTTACAAAGTAAGGAGACAAATAACCACGATCAAACTCCATTCCTTCAACAACCACTAGTTCATCATTCAAAGAAGAACCTTCTTCAACAGTAATAACTCCCTCTGTCGAAACTTTCTCCATTGCTTCTGCAATCATCGCACCAATGGCTGAATCAGCGTTTGCAGAAATCGTACCAACTTGTGCAATGGCTTCAGAAGTATTACAAGGCTGTGACATATTTTTAATTTCAGCAACCACTGCATCGACAGCTAAATGAATCCCGCGATTTAAATCCATTGGATTCATACCTGCTGCAACAGACTTCATTCCTTCCCGCACAATTGACTGCGCTAATACCGTCGCGGTTGTTGTTCCATCACCGGCCACATCATTTGTTTGAGAAGCAACTTCCTTAACCATCTGAGCGCCCATATTCATGAACTTGTCTTCTAAAGAAATTTCACGTGCAACGGATACACCGTCCTTAGTAACCGTTGGCGCACCAAATGATTTTTCTAAAACGACATTACGACCTTTAGGCCCTAAAGTAACTTTAACTGCATCAGCAAGAATATTAATACCTTCAACCATTTTTTCTCGTGCATCAATACCAAATCGGACATCTTTTGCCATTTTTATAATTCCTTCAAATTAATTTTTTTAAAATACTCTGCCTTTTTAAACAAGGGGCGAAGTTAATCAATAATTGCGACGATATCGTCTTCACGCATTACCGTGAACGTTTCTCCAGTGTTGTCTTTGATCTCTTGACCCGAGTACTGACCAAAAACCACTTTATCTCCTGGCTTAACCGTCATTTCAATCAATGTGCCTGCTGTAGACGCCTTACCTGGGCCAACCGCCAACACCTCACCAATGTTTTGTTTTTCTTGTGCAGAACCTGGTAACAAAATACCACCTGCTGACTCTTTTTCTTCTTCAACACGGCGAATCACTACGCGATCTTGTAATGGTTTAATGTTCATAGTTTCTCCTAAACAAATTAATTTAAATACAAAGAGCCTCTGCTTAAGGAAGCTTTGAAGAAGTCCCTTAAGGAACCTCTGAATAAGCATGCAATTAGCACTCTCTTTACTAGAGTGCTAAAGATTTTAGTCATCTAAACGCAACTGTCAACTTAAATAGGGGATGATTTTAAATTTTTCAAGTATTTTGAATATTTTTCAAATTTAAAATCACAAAAAAATAATCTTTAGACAAACAGATAATTGTAAAGAAAAAAAAGGGGGGGGATTTTTAAATCAATAAAAAGAAGTTTCTCCCATAAAACATCAGAAGAATTTACATAAACCTTTTATTTTGTAAAAACCATATTGTCTCTATGGATAAGTGAGTCTTCTCTCAAATACCCAATTAAATCAATAATTTGACTATTCGATTTGCCCAACAGCTTAACCGACTCTTCAAATGAATAGTTCACCAACCCCCGTGCGACATCACGCCCTTTTTGATCATAACACACGACCATTTCCCCTCTTCGAAACTCACCTTTCTGAGACAGCACATCAACAGGCAATAAACTCCCTCCAAACTGGGATAATTTTTTTACCGCAATATCGTCCAGAACAAAAGAACCTTTTACCTGTAAATGACTCGCCAACCATTGTTGGTGTGCTGTAAATGGCTCTAAATCAGGAACAAGCAATGTCCCAAGTTTTTCACCCTTAAACAACCTCGATAAAATATTTTTTTCATGGCCAGACGCAATTAGTGTAGTCGTGCCCGAACGTGCAGCACGTTTTGCAGCCATCACTTTGGTATACATCCCCCCTTTTCCCAGCGCACCTCCTTTCGAACTGGCCATACTTTCAATAGACTGGCTACTTACTTCTATTTCTTGAATTAAAGAAGCATTAGGGTTATTGCGTGGATTGGCTGTATATAATCCTTTTTGGTCAGTCAAAATCACCAGTATATCAGCCGAAATTAAATTGGCCGTCAGGGCGGCTAATGTATCATTATCACCAAAACAGATTTCATCCGTTACCACCGTATCATTTTCATTAATAATAGGAACAACCCCATATTCAAGCAATGTTTGAATTGTACTTTTCACATTTAAATAACGCTCACGATTGGATAAATCATCATGAGTCATTAGAATTTGCGCTGTATGCAAGTCAAACACTGAAAATTGCGATTCATATGCCTGAATCAGCCCCATTTGACCGACTGCCGCCGCTGCCTGCAACTCATTCAATACCGTTGGCCGTTTTGTCCAGCCCAAACGGGTCATACCCTCTGCAATAGAGCCTGATGAAACCAGAACGACCTCAACACCCTGGCGCTTAAGAAATGTCATTTGTGCAACCCATTGACCTAGCGCAACTCGGTTTAGCCCTCTCCCATCATCCGTTAATAACGAACTACCAATTTTAATGACCCAACGTTTTGTTTTTTTTAACTCCAAACGATTCATTTTGACCCTGCTATCAATACAACCCATTGAAAATACATACTCATTGCCATATTAAAAATCAAAGTCTTCATCTATAGAAGCACGTACTGGCATCTCCTCTTGAACCACCTCCACACGCTTTTGTTCCAATGCATAAGCAATGTCATTAACCAATGGCTTTACCCCCTCTCTCAACACGGCAGACACTTGATAAACAGGCCCCTTCCACTCAATTTCAGAGACAATATGCTCACAAATTTCTTTCGCCTCATCAGGCAATAACAAATCGGTTTTATTAAGCACTAACCAACGCTCTTTGCCTGCAACCTCATGACTGTATTTTTCCAACTCTTTTTCAATAATTCGGATACTGTTTACAGGATCACTTTCATCCAAAGGTGCAATGTCTACCAAATGCAACAACAATCCGGTACGAGAGAGGTGTTTTAAAAACTGTTGCCCAAGACCAGCTCCTTCAGAAGCACCCTCGATCAATCCAGGAATATCCGCCATCACAAAGCTGGTTTCTGGCGAAATACTGACCACACCCAAATTAGGGTATAACGTTGTAAAAGGATAATTTGCAACCTTAGGACGTGCGGCTGATACGGCTGTAATTAAGCTAGACTTTCCTGCATTCGGCAACCCTAATAAACCGACATCCGCCAATACAATAAGCTCCAAGCGCAAGTTACGCTCTTCCCCTTCTTCCCCCGTTGTAAATTGCCGAGGTGTGCGGTTACGACTGCTTTTAAAGTGAATATTCCCCAAACCATGACGCCCACCTTTTGCGACCATTAGACGCTGACCATGCTCAGTCAGATCCCCCAAAACCTCCAGAGAATCCATATCCGTAACTTTCGTTCCAACAGGAACCATAATCACAAGATCATCGCCAGCTGCTCCTGTTTTTTGTTGACCCATTCCCGACTGGCCATTCTGGGCACGATAATGTTTAGTAAACCGAAAGTCCACCAAAGTATTCAAGTTTCGATCAGCCTCAAGATAAACACTTCCACCATCGCCACCATCGCCACCATTAGGGCCTCCAAAAGGAATGTATTTTTCACGACGAAAACTGGCAACACCATTACCACCCCGTCCGGCCTCAACATGAATGGAAGATTCATCTACAAACTGCATCTATTTTTTACTCCTGAAAAACGTTGTATTACATTGGCCTTTAAGGAAACTCTGAATAAATTCCTTAAAGTTCTGTGAGTCTTCAAGCCATTTTATTCATCTCGGCGTTAAATGCCTTTGCAAGGTCTAGACATGGCTTCATATCATTTGCCTTAACACCCCACAGAACTTCAAGCAATTTAATCCTTGCTACAAATACCAGAAAAAGCGTTTTAACAAACAAAAACGCCCCGTCAAGGCGGGGCGTTTTCTTAGGTAAATCGAAAAACGAATGTTTATTCAGAAACAATCGTTACGTAAGTACGCAATGGCTTACCTTTTGATACAAATGCAACCGCACCGTCTGCTTTTGCGAACAAAGTATCGTCTTTACCGCGACCAACATTTTCACCAGGATGAAATTTAGTGCCACGTTGACGAACAATGATGCTACCAGCTGAAACTGCTTGACCACCAAATACCTTAACGCCAAGGCGTTTGGCATTGGAATCACGACCGTTTTTAGTACTACCTGCTGCTTTTTTATGAGCCATGGTGTTGTCCTTTTATTCACCGTGTTATTCCCTGTTCAGAAATAACGACGGCTTGAAATTCAATTGAGATTAAGCTGAAATTTTACCGATTTTAACTTCGGTATAGTTTTGGCGGTGGCCTTGCTTAGTTTTCGATCTGTTCTTACGACGACGGAACTTGATGATAGTCACTTTCTTACCACGACCGTTTGATTCAACCGTTGCGGAAACTTTAGCACCTTCAACAATGGGGGTACCGACTTTAATATCAGCTCCCTCACCTACCATCAATACTTCATCAAATTCTATCGCATCACCTGCTTCAGCATTCAAAGACTCAACACGTAATACTTGACCTTCTCGAACTCTATACTGCTTACCACCGGTTTTAATTACCGCATACATGGAACTTCTCCCGGATTCTAAAATTCTGTTTTATGAGACCTTTGCGTGATAGGGACACAAAAAAAGTCTTTTTAATATACCTACAATCGCCAATCACGACAAAGGCGGAATTATATAGACTTTTTACATCGAGGTCAAAATAAATTCTATTTTTTATCCCCCCTATATGCCAAAGTATGCCAAACAGCTATACCAAACAGTATTTCAAATAAAAAAGCACTCAAACCAAGCCTCATTTTAAATTCAAAAAAAACAGAGGGGGGGAATTTTTTTCAATTCAAAACAGCCCAAAATATTTTCCTACCTTACTTCAGACTTACTTCAACAAAACAACATTAAAGTATGGTGCCAGCCTTCTCTAAAATGAGCTTTAAGCAAAACAATCCTAAACGTTTTTTAAATATTAACCATTTAGGAAAACACTAGCTTCATTTGGATATTCATACTAAAATTGCTCTTTTACTTTTTTTCCTATGGCCAAGAACGCTTTATCTAATGACTCTATCCGACATTCAGAACCTTATTCAACATGACATTCGAGCGGTTGACCAACTCATTCTTAAGCGCCTTGCTTCAGATGTTGTTCTCATTAATCAAATTGGGCACTATATTATTAGTAGCGGGGGAAAACGATTACGCCCACTGTTGGTTCTTCTCTCCGCTCGTGCGTGTGGCTATCAAGGGTCAGAACATTGTTTAATGGCTGCTGTCATTGAATTCATTCATACCTCCACTTTGTTGCATGATGACGTGGTTGATGAATCAGACACTCGACGGGGCAATAAAACAGCTAATGAAGTCTGGGGAAATGCAGCCAGTGTATTAGTTGGTGACTTTCTCTACTCCAGATCATTTGAAATGATGGTTGAACCCGGAAATATTCGTATTATGCAGGTAATGTCTGAAGCAACCAATGTCATTGCAGAAGGAGAAGTTTTACAGCTTTTAAACTGTCATGATGCCAGCACAACCAAAGAACGCTATATGGAAGTCATTCATCGAAAAACAGCTAAATTATTTGAAGCCGCGGCTCAAATGGGGCCTATTTTAGCAAATAAGCCAGAATTGGAAACAGCCTTTATTGCGTATGGACGCCACCTAGGAGCGGCTTTTCAATTAATCGATGATGTGTTGGATTACACGGCAAATGAGGAAGAATTAGGAAAAAATGTTGGGGATGACCTTTCAGAAGGCAAACCAACGTTGCCTCTTATCTATGGCCTAGAACATGGTACAGAAGATGAAAAATCCATTATTCGTCGAGCAATCAAGTCCGAAGGCTCAGCTCTTTTGTCAGAAGTGACTCAAATTATCCAGCACTCTGGCGCCATTGAGTACACAAAACAAATTGCATGCACCGAAGCAAAGCTGGCAAAAGAGGCCTTAGCACCACTTGCAAACAGTGCCCTGAAAACCGCTTTATGCGCCTTAGCAGATTTGGCGGTTAACCGCTCCCGCTAAACGAATACAAATGCATATTTAAAAAAACGTTTACAAATAAACTACGATCTTATCTTTTTACGCCGTGCCTGATTTTTCATATGCTCTTCATAGTCACGCTGTACCCGCTCTTGCTCTTGTTGAAGTAAAGCGGCGTTCATTTTAGCCTCTGCTTCTTCCTGAAGCTCTTGATGATAACGACGATAAAGCTCCAGATTTGCAAGCTTGGTTTTATCCCAATCAATTCGGCGCAATAACCAACGAATAAGAAAGCGAATCACATGGCATTGATCTCGGCTACTATATAGTATTTCAGGCCGTGGCCGAATCCCATGCAACCTTTCTACAACAATTACTTGTTTATTTTTATCTGCTTGAATGCGAATAAATCCTGTATTTTCATCATCAAAACTGGTGCTGTAAAAAATACGAATCACCTGACTCATACTAAACACTGCTTTTGCCAAAATAGTGGATTCTCGCTTGCCATTTTGTCCAACAGTATAAATAAAAATATTTTGAGACATCATCTGTTTAAAAAACAGATCGATCTCATCAAAAGGAATCTCTTGATGGGCTAATTTTTCTAATGATAATGCGCGTTGAATTTCTTGGGAGCGCTTCTCAAGTCGCTTGATAAAATAACGTGCAGAAGGTGAAATAGGTTTAGAATTATGCATAAATTGGGTACCTCTAATACTGGGTATCGGCCAATGCACATAAAAGTTAACAAAAATTTAAAATTTTTTGACCTCATTCGTGATTTAATCAGAAACGCCTTACAGACTTGGCTCTGATATCATGAAAGGCACTATCAATATTAATTAAAAATCAATATTTTTTTGTAAAAAGAGCTCAAACTCTTCTGCTGGTAAAGGACGACTTAAAAAATAACCTTGTACATATTGACAACATTGCTCCCTTAAAAATTCAAGCTGTGCTTCTGTTTCAACGCCTTCTGCTACGACGTCTAACCCAAGTTTTCTAGCTAATAAAATAATGACTTCAACAATAGCGGCATCGTCTGAGTCAGAAGTCAGTTCCATTACAAAAGAACGGTCAATTTTTAAAGTACTGATTGGAAAATTTTTTAAATAGCTCAAAGAGGAATAACCCGTTCCAAAATCATCAATGGCTAATTTCAGCCCATGCTTTCTAAAGGCCTTCATTGTTTTTAAAGCGCCCTTCACGTCCTCCATAACACAGCTTTCAGTAATTTCAAGCTCAATATTTTTAGCCCGTAGCTGGTATTTATTTAATATTTTTTCAATCAACTCCAATAACCCTGCTGATTGAAATTGCTTGGCAGATAAATTGATTGCCACAACCAAAGAATCATCAAATCTCTTTGACCAGTCAGCGGTTTCACGACAAGCCGTTTCAAGAATCCATTCTCCTAGGGGGATCATCAACCCTGTTTCTTCTGCTAATGGAATAAATTTATCTGGCGGAATCAAACCTTTTTCAGGGTGAACCCAACGAACTAATGCCTCCATTCCTGTTATTTTATTGGTCGTTAAAGAAATTTTAGGTTGATAAAACAGAGTAAATTGTTGATTTAAAATGGCCTGACGCATTTCATCTTCCATTTCCAACTGGTCATTGACTGCTTCTTGCAACTCTTGGCTAAAATACTGATAATGATTTCGCCCGTGTTCTTTTGCTTTATATAAGGCCAGTTCGGCATGCTTAATCAGCCCATCTACATCCACGCCATCACATGGAAAAATCGAAATACCAATACTGGTACCAATATTAATGCAATGCCCTTCCAAACAAAAAGGTTCCTGAAGTGAGTCAATAAAATTTTGTGCCACTACGGAGGCATCTTCTGCATGACTTAACTCTGGTAATAAAACGGCAAACTCATCTCCCCCTAAGCGTGCAACAGTATCTGATTCTCGACCTAAAGTTAAAAACCGCTGTGCAATCATCTCGAGCAATTCATCTCCAACATTATGCCCCAAGGAGTCATTAATAATTTTAAAGCGGTCTAAATCAATTAACAGTACCGCTAATTGATGCTTATCTCGTTTGGCAATTGAAATACCAACAGATAAACGGTCTCGAAACAGCACCCGATTTGGCAAATGCGTTAACGAGTCATAAAAAGATAAATCTTCAAGTTTTTTCTCTGCTTTTTTTTGCTCAGACAAGTCGCTGAAAATACCGACATACCCTGTTGTAATACCGTCTTCACTGGCTATGGCATTAATAATAAGCCATTTAGGGTAAATTTCTCCATTTTTGCGCCTATCCCAAACTTCACCACTCCAAGACCCAAACTCTTTAATTTGACGCCACATCTCTTGATAAAAAGCTCGATCATGTCGACCAGACTTTAATACATTAGGATTTTTACCGATTAACTCTTCTCGCTGATAACCAGTAATAAGCATATATGCCTCATTAACATCGACAATCAAACCTTTATCGTTGGTAAATACAACCGCTTCACGTGCATTCTCTATGGCTTTTTGTGCTAACTGGCAGGTAAGTGAGGTTACTTTTTGCTGCGAGCCATCTGTTAACATATCGTCGTCACTCCGTTTGGTTTACCTAACCCATATTAAGGAAGCTATAAACAAGCTTTTTAAAAAAACATATCGCCAGTTTATCAAAACAGCTACTCCTTATTTCAAATATTGAGCGATTAATAAATCAATATACCCATAAAAAATCTTAAAAAACTCATTAATAAAAACTCTGATTACTGGGGTTTCTTCCATTGTTACGCCGTATAAACAATGCCCTTAATTCGTTAGTCGGCTTCCAGAAGTAGCAACACCTCTTTTTATATTTTATACACCATGCAAACCTTGCGGCGTTTCTAACAATACCAGTAAACACGCACTATTGCTTAGATTGCTTTACGCAGATTCAAGTAATAACTGCAATTTCTAAATTATGCTACAAGTAAATCCACTTGTAGCCCCATAAATAGTTCATTAGGTGTTTTTCCTCCTCGAGTTTTTCGAGGGCGGTTATTCAGTCTATCCATCACCATTTGAGCTTGTTCTACCG
>WFPP01000008.1 GCA_015487495.1 Thiomicrorhabdus sp. | reverse complement strand
TCGCCAACCTTAACGGCTTGACTGGCCAAGTCACTGCCTTGCGATGCGGCCAGTTTGGAGTTCAGTTGCTTTAACTCTTTTTCAAGGGCTTTGTAATCGTTCATGACTTGAGTGATTTTGGTATTCACTTGGTTTTTATCGGTTTTAATGGTTTGCGCGACAAAGGCTAAGGCATCATCGTCTTGATAAATGGCCTCCCAAGCATCCAACCCTGTTACGGCATCAATTCGGCGTACACCCGAGGCAATACCACTTTCGGATAGAATACGGAATGGGCCTATTTCACCCAGCGCATTCACGTGAGTTCCACCACACAGTTCAATGGAAAAATCGCCCATGTCTACCACGCGAACGGTGTCGCCGTATTTCTCACCAAACAGTGCCATCGCGCCTTTTTCTTTGGCGGCTTCAATGTCCATTTCGGCCATTCCCACTTTGGCGTTGGCTAAAATATTACGATTAACCAGTTGCTCCACTTGGCGTAATTGTTTCGCCGAGATGGGTTCAAAGTGAGAGAAATCAAATCGCAAACGATCGGCTTTTACCAATGAGCCTTTTTGCCCAACGTGACTGCCCAATACATGGCGCAATGCGGCATGTAATAGGTGTGTGGCCGAGTGATTACGTTCACACGCACGACGATTTTCGACATTAATTTTGGCGTGCAACGCTTGGTTAACGGTCATGCTTCCCGCAGACACGAGGCCTTGATGCAAAAATAACGCCCCCTGTTTTTGGGTGTCGTTCACATGAAAGCTGTTCATGCCTTCGGTTAAACTGCCACTGTCGCCCGCTTGTCCACCCGATTCGGCATAAAACGGCGTTTGATCTAAAATAATGGTGGCTTCTACGCCTTGGTCAACACGTTGTACCGACGCGCCATCTACAAAAATAGCGAGTATTTTAGCGTCCGCTTCGTCTTGATCGTAACCCACAAATTCGGTTTCGGCATCAAATGCAATGCGTACATTGCTACTTGATCCAAAGTTACTGGCGGCTCTGGCACGCTCTCGTTGCGCTTCCATCGCTTGGCTAAAGCCGGTCTCATCAACCGTTAAGCCTTTTTCTCGTGCCACATCGGCGGTTAAATCCAGCGGAAAACCATAGGTATCGTACAGTTTAAAGGCGACATCACCCGCGACCACATCATTTTGCATTTGAGCAATGTAATCTTCCAGCAGTTTCATGCCGTTTTCTAAGGTCTCAGCAAAGCGCACTTCTTCTAATTTAAGCACACGTTCGATATTGCTCTGCTCTTTGGCCAACTCAGGATACGCTTCGCCCATCTGTGCAACCAATGCGCCAACCAACTGATAAAAGAAAGGTTGGGTTTGCCCCAGTTTATAGCCATGACGAATCGCACGGCGAATAATGCGGCGCAACACATAACCGCGCCCTTCATTAGAGGGTAAAACACCGTCCGTAATCGTAAAGGCACAGGAGCGAATGTGATCTGAAATAACGCGTAACGAGTTATTGGATAAATCCGATTCACCGGTTAAGGCTGACGCTTTTTTAATTAAGGCTTGAAATAGATCAATATCATAATTGTTATGCACCTTTTGCATCACCGCCGCCAAACGTTCTAAGCCCATGCCGGTATCCACTGACGGCTTGGGTAAAGGCGTTAAGGTGCCATCACTGGAACGGTCAAACTGCATGAACACCAAGTTCCAGATTTCAATGTAACGATCGCCATCTTCTTCTGGTGTGCCAGGTGGGCCACCGGCTACATCCTCACCGTGGTCGTAAAAAATTTCAGAACATGGCCCGCAAGGCCCGGTGTCACCCATTGACCAAAAATTATCTTTTGCGCCACAACGAGAGAAGCGATCTGGACTGACCTTCATCTCTTTCAGCCAAATATCGGCGGCTTCATCGTCCTCTTCAAACACGGTAATCCACAGTTTTTCTTTTGGCAGATTAAGCGTTTTGGTTAAAAACTCCCACGCAAACTCAATGGCTTCTTTTTTAAAATAGTCACCAAAACTGAAGTTACCTAACATTTCAAAAAAGGTGTGATGACGCGCGGTGTATCCCACGTTTTCTAAATCATTATGTTTACCACCTGCACGAATACAACGCTGTACACTGGTGGCTCGCGTGTAAGGGCGTTTTTCTTGCCCTAAAAACACCTCTTTAAACGGCACCATTCCGGCATTGGTAAACAACAAGGTCGGATCATTGGCCGGCACAACGGGACTGGAATGAACAACGGAATGACCTTTTTGAATAAAAAAATCAAGAAATGCTTGTCTGAGTTCTGAACTCGTCATAATGTTAATAACCTTAAAATAGTAAACTTTATTTCCGAAACGCTTTCCATATTACCTCTGAGGCAAACCCTCGGCTCTGTAAAAAACGCATCCGTTTTGCCAGCTCTTTTTGCTCTGTCGGACGTCGAGCGTCCCCATATTTTTTAATCAACACACCCAAAGCCAATTCCAACCATTCGCTGTCATCCCAATCTAAATACATTGAAATCAAGTCTTCCCGATTGGAGGCCGCCATGAGTT
>WFPP01000007.1 GCA_015487495.1 Thiomicrorhabdus sp. | reverse complement strand
GGATAAATGGCTTACGGTTTGTTGTTTGAAGAGCGCTTGCCACTCTTGTTGTGTTCTATTTTTCATTATTAACTCCCATGTTGGTTGATGGGGGTTAGTTTAATGAATGGGTTTGGGTTGGATAGGTGGCTTTGGCCGGACGCTTACAATAGAACGGAGTTTATCGATTTTGTATGCTTTGGTTTCATCAATCGATGACCCATCTACGCGGTTGTATATGATCCCCAAACAGAAATGGCCTGAATAAGAGCTATACGGAAATTGTATGTTTTTGGTGCTTGTTCTATCTTCAAAATATTTACCATGTGACCCAAGAGTAAACCCATTACATAAAAACGGCTTTTTAGCGTTTCGATATGTCGTTTTGAAATCAACAGCAAACTTTATGCTTTCATCGTCTTCTTTGACGAATGATATGTCTGGGTAATAATTTTGATGCTCTGCCAATACAATTTTATAACCATATGTTTTCGCAAACTCCATAATTTTGGGAAACAAATGTATTTCAAGTATCTTTGAAATAATTTTTGTATCTGATGATATCGTATAAACATTCTTATAAACATCAATAAATCCTTTTACCGTCCACTGACCATCATCGGTGCTGATGTGCTCCTGAAATTGGCTCACGAAATCCTTTAACTGATTTTCAAAAACTTCTTTAACGGTCATTTTGTTCCTATACTCTTTATTTGCGCATAACGGGGTGGCGATAACCTGCCTGGCTTCGTCACAAAAAATTTTAATTTTTTGGGGCGGACCAGGTCAGGTTGATCGGTTGTTAGAAGGCGCGCAAGCGGCCTAACCACCGATCCTTGATCGCCACCCCGTTAGAAGCGGCCGCTTGCGGGCGCTTCTAACACCAACTATCTGGCATAGTCAATGCTTTCAGGCACTATTGACAGGGTTTATGATAAAACCTGTTAATTTGACTGAATATTGATATTACAGGTGTATTCGGTCAAAATTACTCCCTTTAAAGCATTGCGTTAAAAATAATAAAAAATGAGTATAACAGGAGGCAAACAGTATTTATATGCCTAAAAATACTCATTAATTTATTCAAAAAATCACGATGCAACTTGCCTATTTTTAGTCAAAGTAGGCGTTCTTGATTGGTAGGTTGCCAAGAGCATATTTTGAATGCCTTATCTTTTAAAGCCTCCTCCATAGAGCCTCAATATTTTTCATCTTGTTTCTGCTCTTATCATACGAATTCAGGTCGCTCAATTAAATTTTAAACAAAATCAGCTATTAAATTATGGCTTACAGCTTGCTTTAAATATTTAAAGAGACCTTTGGACGAAAGGATGCACGGATAAAAAAGATAACATAAGCCTGATTTTATACCCTTAATGGGTATTTATTAGGCTTATTTCTCTCTCGAAACCGCTCTATGACCAATGTCGGTTCTAAAATAGGCTTGCTCCCATGTGATGAGTTTGAGGCCTTCATAAGCGCGTTTTTGTGCGGCGGTGACGTTTTCTCCTAATGCGGTGATGCAGAGTACGCGTCCGCCGGAGGTGATGACGTCGCCGTTATCGTTTAAGGCGGTGCCTGCATGAAAGACTTTTAAGTCTGATGCGCTGGCGTTTTCTAATCCTGAAATCACATCTGCTTTACGGTAGGTGTCTGGATAACCACCCGCAGCCATGACCACGCCTAGTGCTGCACGTTGATCCCATTTGGCGGTTACGCTGTCTAGCTTGCCATCAATGGCGGCTAAACAGAGTTCGGCTAGATCGGACTGCAAACGCATCATTATCGGCTGGGTTTCTGGATCGCCAAAACGGCAGTTAAACTCGAGTACTTTGGGTATGCCATTGGCATCAATCATCACTCCGGCGTATAAAAAACCAGTATAAGGCAGGCCGTCTTTTGCCATGCCTTCAATGGTGGGCTGAATAATGGTTTTCATAATGCGGTCGTGGATTTCAGGTGTGACTACTGGTGCGGGTGTATAGGCTCCCATGCCACCGGTGTTGGGGCCAGTATCGCCATTATTGCGTGCTTTATGATCTTGCGAGGTGGCCATAGGCAGGATGTGTTTTCCATCTGCCATCACAATAAAGCTGGCTTCTTCGCCCACTAAAAACTCTTCGATGACCACGCGAGAACCTGCATCGCCAAATTTGTTGCCTGCCAGCATATCGGATACGGCTGCTTTCGCTTCTTCAATGGTGTCGGCTAAAATAACGCCTTTTCCTGCGGCCAGGCCATCGGCTTTAATAACAATCGGTGCGCCCACTTTGTCTAAATAGGCGTGTGCGGGTGCTATTTCGGTAAAGACATCGTAAGTGGCCGTTGGGATGTTGTGTTTGGCTAAAAAGTCTTTAGAGAAGGCTTTAGAACCTTCCAGTTGTGCCGCGTCTTTATCGGGACCAAAACAGTTTAAACCTGCCGCTTTAAAAGCATTAACCACACCGAGTACCAAAGGCACTTCGGGGCCAACAATGGTCAGCGCAATTTGATTTTCTTTGGCGAACGCCACTTGTGCATCAATGTTTTCTACGTCAATGGCGACATTGGTTAGATTCGGCTCTAATGCGGTTCCTGCATTGCCAGGAGCAACAAATACTTGATTGACCTTATCCGATTGTGCGGTTTTCCAAGCCAGTGCATGTTCACGACCACCGCCACCAATAATTAATACGTTCATATTTTCATTCTCTTTTGTATGGGCATAAATTATAACTAACGAGTCTTATATGGCTTCTGAAGCCATATAAGCCGTTAGTGTTTAAAGTGTCTCATTCTGGTAAACACCATGGCAATGCCGTGTTCATTGGCGGCATCAATGACTTCTTGATCGCGCATGGAGCCACCGGGATGAATCACCGCTTTAATTCCCGCAGCGGCAGCGGCGTCAATGCCGTCACGGAAGGGGAAGAAGGCGTCAGAGGCCATGACTGAACCAGGCACTTCCAGTCCTTCATCGGCGGCTTTAATGCCGGCAATTTTAGCCGAATACACACGGCTCATTTGGCCTGCGCCCACGCCAATGGTCATGCCGTCTTTCACGTAGACAATGGCATTGGATTTAACGTATTTGGCGACTTTCCAAGCAAATAGTAGGTCAGTCATTTGTTCTGCGGTAGGGGCAACTTTAGTGACCACTTTTAAGTCGTCTTGAGTAACGGAACCTAAATCACGGTCTTGCAGTAATAGACCCCCCGTGACTTTTTTATAGTCGTAAGCGGGTAACTGTGCGGTTAATTCACCACAAACCAATAAACGTAAGTTTTTCTTGGCTTCAATCATGGCTTTGGCTTCGTCTGACACGGTGGGGGCAATAATGACTTCCACAAATTGGCGATCCACAATGGCTTGTGCGGTTTGGGCATCCAGCTCAACATTGAAGGCGATGATGCCTCCAAAGGCGGAGGTGGGATCGGTTTTGAACGCACGGTCATACGCTTCAAAAGGGGTAGCGCCAATGGCAACTCCACATGGGTTGGCGTGTTTTACAATCACGCAGGCGGTCTCTTTAAAGGTTTTGACCAGCTCTAATGCGGCATCGGTGTCGGCAATGTTGTTAAAGGAGAGGGCTTTGCCTTGCAGTTGGGTTGTGGTAGAGATAGAGGCCTCATTTTGAGTACATTCGGTATAAAACGCCGCTTTTTGATGTGGGTTTTCACCGTAACGCATACTCTGTTTTTTAACAAACTGCGTGCTGTAAGTACGAGGGAAGGTGTCGGCCGTGTCTTCGCTAAACATAGTGCCAAAATAGTTGGCAATGGCGCCATCGTAACGGGCGGTTTGTTCAAAGGTTTTAATGGCTAAATCAAAGCGGGTGGCATGAGCCAGTTGCCCGTTATTGGCTTGCAGCTCTTTTAAAATGCGTGCGTAATCGGCTGGATCGGTAACGACCGCAACGTCTTTATGGTTTTTAGCCGCAGAACGCAACATGGTTGGACCTCCGATGTCGATGTTTTCAATGGCCTCTTCCAGTGAGCAATCGGCTTTGGCCACAGTGGCTTCAAATGGGTATAAATTAACCACCACCATATCAATCGCGTCGATACCGTGCTCCGCCATAATGGCATCATCCGTTCCACGACGGCCTAATAAGCCACCATGAATTTTAGGGTGCAACGTTTTAACACGGCCGTCCATCATCTCTGGAAAGCCCGTGTAGTCAGATACTTCGGTGACGGAAAGCCCTGCGTCTTTAAGCACGTTATAAGTACCGCCAGTAGAGAGAATGGCAATGTCCAGTGCAATAAGGGATTGGGCAAAATCTAAAATGCCGGTTTTGTCCGAAACACTGATGAGTGCGCGACTTACTGGTTTCATAGAGAAATCTCCAAATTTCTTGAGTTGTTTATTTTTGAGTTAATGGTTGTATAACGAGACGTCTGAACTCTTTTGAAAAGAGGTAGGGATGTGTCGTTGTATTGGTTATTTTGTAATGTTGTATTTTTGTATTTTTTTTCTAAGGGTATTGCGATTAATTCCCAGGGTTTGTGCTGTTTGAGTTTGATTGTGATTGTGTTTTTCTAGGACAAACTCAATAAGAGGTTTTTCAACTTGTTGAATGACCATTTCGTAGAGGTCACAGGTTTGCGTGTCTTGAAGTGTTTCAAAGTACACTTCAAGAGTTTGGGTCACTTGTTTGCTAAGAGAGTTTGAGGGGTCAGGCTGGCTCATAAGTTGACGCTCTTTTTGGGACATTAATAAATGGTTGACTATGCGGAGTCACTCTTTTTTGTGTAACGATTTTGTGTAACGATTTTGCTTACTCTTACAATAAAGGGGGATTCAAGCGGTTACGTTTTTATTTTTGGTGGCACTCAAGGATTATTTGAGTTGCTGTGCAAAATACAGTTTTATGGCTGTTTGTTGTGCTATTGGGCACTCTAATGGATTAAACTGTTTTCGCAGTTGCTCGCCTTGAGGCAGGTATTGTGCATACCAGCCAATGTGTTTTCGGGCAATGCGTACGCCAAGGTGTTTACCATATAGCTGATGCAGGCTTGAAAGGTGCTGAAGCATGGTGCTGTAAAATTCATTTAAGGTGGCGGGTATGTGTTTACGACCTGTTTTAAGGTAGTGATTTATTTCACGAAAAATCCACGGATACCCTTGAGCAGCACGCCCAATCATAATGCCATCAGCTGCCGTGTATTTTAATACAAATTGAGCTTGTTTTGGGTTACAAATGTCACCATTTGCAATGACGGGTAATTCAATGGCTTGTTTTACGGTTTTTATCGTATCGTATTCTGCCTGTCCTTGAAATTTATCAGTACGTGTTCGGCCATGAATGGTGATGGCTTTTAAGCCTTTTTCTTGTGCCAGTAAGGCAATTTGCAGGGCGTTTTTATTATTTAAGTCTGTTCCTGTTCGCATTTTAACGGTAACGGGAACACTAACGGCAGAGGTAACGGCCTCAAAAATATCGGCTACCCTGACAGGATCGCTCATTAACGCAGAGCCAGCAGAAACATGGCATACTTTTTTGGCTGGGCAACCCAGATTGAGGTCAATAATTTGAGCACCTTGTGAGACTTGCCATTTAGCCGCATCTGCTAATTCAGCAGGATTGGTACCAATTAATTGAATGGCTCGCGGTTCAGGGTCGGACAAGTTGGCGTGGCGGGTAGCGGACTTTTTAGAGTTTCGCAAGTTTTTTTTAGAGGCAACCATTTCTGACAGTGTGTAACTTGCGCCATATTGGCGACAAATTTGGCGAAATACTGCATCGGTAACGCCTGCCATAGGAGCAAGTACAACGCGGTGTTTAAAATGATAAGGGCCAATGATTAACATGATGTTTAGGTGTTAGTGTGTTTTTTGCCAGCTAATAATCCCCACTCTTCTTGCTGTTCAAAGGTGGTTAATTGAATGCCGATGGCTTGAAAATGAGCGATTAAGTCATTCGCTTGTGTGGCGAGCAACCCTGATAGCACAAGGGTGCCTTCAGGTTTTAATAGTCGATTAAATTCAGGCGCCAGCTCTTTTAAAGGCCCGGCTAAAATATTGGCAATGAGTAGATCGACGGGTTCGGATTGAAATGTTTTAACCAATTCAAAGGGGATGGTTTCATGGTTACGTTCGGCATTTTGTTGGCTGGCTAAAATGGCTTGTGGGTCAATATCGGTTCCCGTTACAGAGTGTGCGCCCAGTTTTTGAGCGGCCAGGGCCAATACACCTGAACCACAACCATAGTCAATAACTTTTAGACCTTTAGGGGGGTGTTGGTCAAGCCATGTCAGGCACATGGCGGTGGTGGGGTGGGTGCCTGTTCCAAAGGCCATGCCAGGGTCAAGCATTAAGTTAATTGCATTGGGTTGAGGTGGCTGACTCCAGCTGGGCACAATCCATAACTGTTTTCCAAATTGCATTGGACTAAATTGATCCATCCATGCACGTACCCAGTCTTTATCTTCCAGAGGTTCTATTTTGTAACGATTGGCAGGTATGTCTGGTTGAATGTTGACCAACATTTGAATAATGGCCTGAGTATCGACTTTGGCATCAAACAGTCCAATGACTTTTGTTTGTTGCCAAACAGGGGTGGTGCCTAAATCAGGTTCAAAAATAGGTTGATTTTGTGCATCTTGAAAGGTAACAGAAGCCGCATTGACTTCTAAAAAAGCGTCTGATAAGGGTTCTGCTAAAGACTCTGAAACGGTGGTATTGATTTGAATCCAGGCCATAAGGCGTTCCTAAAATAGGGGGAGCAGGGTATTAGATTAGCCCAACTATTTAAAAGTATAAATAAGTACCTTGTACTTACACCCAAGCTTTTTTCAACAAAAGGTTCATTGCGATATCTATTTGACGGGGTGAAAATTGTTTTTTCCTTTTATTCCATGAATAAACTTTTTTCATTACTGCTTCATGAGTTGTCGCCTGCTCATTTTTCATCACCCAATGTACCGTTGCTAATAACTCCAAACCAAAAGGTGTTTCAAACCCAGTGACAAGATCAGTAACACGCTTAAAACGCTCCAAAGTTTCAGTATGTTTTTTTATAAAAACATCTGCTTCTTTCACGGCTTCTGGAATAAGCTTTAAAGGTTTACTTGGATCGTCGCCACCATCGGCATAACCTAAAAGCATATGTCCTTCAATAACATTAAGCACATGACGCAAATTCTCTGCATAAGGCCCATAGGGTGCTTTTGAATACTTTAAGCGTAAAGGTTCTCCCGTTTCTT
The DNA here is from genome assembly GCA_015487495.1 of Thiomicrorhabdus sp. Classification (GTDB taxonomy): domain Bacteria; phylum Pseudomonadota; class Gammaproteobacteria; order Thiomicrospirales; family Thiomicrospiraceae; genus Thiomicrorhabdus. The sequence goes on along the minus strand of WFPP01000007.1, from coordinate 4,654 downwards.
GCATAAAATACATTAATTTATGCACTTCTAATAAAGTGATAAATGGATCAAGCAATCCACGCAAGTAATGATTAACCAGCTCAACCAATGCTGCACGACCAACGGTCATATTAGGTGCTTCTTGGGTACGCCCCATTTTATTCGCATTGGGTGCTCCTTTCGGTTCAAATACAATAACGCGTGTATCTGGTAACTGGCCAAGTTTTTTTTCAATGCGGTCACGAACATCAGCCCAGTTCAAGCCACCAAGACCACTCCCTAATGGGGGGACAGCAATAGATTTAATTTTTTTTCATCAATAACACGATGTAAATCATCCAGGCCAGCTTCGACATCTTCCATACGGCTTTTTCCGCGCCAATGACGCTTCGTCGGAAAATGAATAATATAACGTGGATTAGCTGTACCGTGCATTTCAAAGATAAACATTTTGCCAGGAACAACTTCTTTCTGTTTACACGCTTTTGCGTAAGCCTTAAAATTATCTGGATAGGATTTTTTAAATTGTAACGCAATACTTCTGCCCATTACGCCGACACAATTAACCGTATTAATGATCGCTTCGGCATCTTCAACCAGTAAATTACCTGTTTTATATTCAATCATTTCCTAACTTCTTAGTAATACCAAGCCTGTTGGATGGTAATTATTAGGCTTATATACATGGTAAGCATTTAAAATTTGTTGTACTTGTGTATTCATATCCTGATTTATCACGCCAATTTCTTCAATTAGATGCCATGGAAACTGTTGCTCCAATAAAAATTCGGCTTGTTTTCCATCTTTACAGGCTTGCCAGTTATGAGCATTGACGGCATCCCAATCAATTTCATTCAACTGCGTCAGATTATTACGGTCTTCAAAATAATAAGAACCAGCATTAGATAAAGTAAATGCCCAACGTTGATTATTTTGATTTGCTTACCTTGATAAATAAGCTCTGCATTTTTCATATGAATTAAATACAGCATAATCGAGCGAGAACAAAAGTAAAAAGGCACGCAGTCGCCCACATGCAGATTAGGATAACAGTTAAGTGTTAGTTCATTTAAGCGTCTTTTTTTAATCGCACTCATACCAATTATTGTACCATCAGGGGTTTGATGGGCAATTTTAGAATCGCACAATAAAGCCCCTGTTTTTATAATGGAGACTAATCGGTCGATATGAACAATATGATAAATTTTAGGGTTTGGCGATATTTTTTATAGAGTAACCTTAGTGATAGAAATTTCAAAGTTTTTTATGTTTGTTTTTTCTGTGACGGAGGCTGTCCGAGAGTGAAAAATTTACTGTAAACCCCATAAAAAGTATAATTTGAGCTTATCGAAGTTGTTAAGTAGCTGTGTTATTCGCCTCTTTTAAGGAACCTCTGATTAAGTCCCAATCAACATTTTCGTCATTTTATTAATCAATGACTTACATGCTTGTTTCTGGTAAAAAATGGACTTATTCAGAGGTTTCTTAATAAACTTACCTTAATAATTTTGTGATGTTTGTTATGATTCTAGTTCTCGGATAGCTTCCTGTTTGCAGGGGAGTTAAACCAAATGCTCTAAACGCTCTTCCAGATAGTGAATGTTGCGTCCACCTTCACAGAAACCGCCGTCGTTCATGATTTCGCGTTGCAGATGAATGTTGGTGTCAATGCCTTTGATAATGATTTCACCCAGTGCACAGTTCATGCGTTGAATGGCTGTTTGACGATCACTGCCAAAGCAGATGAGTTTGCCAATCATTGAGTCGTAATGAGGTGGCACGCTGTAGCCTGAATAAATATGAGAGTCCCAGCGAACGCCTAATCCGCCTGGTAGATGTAGGTGTTCAATGGTTCCAGGAGAGGGCATAAAGTTTTTGGCAGGGTTTTCTGCATTGACACGGCACTCAATGGCGTGTCCAGTTACTTTGATGTTTTGTTGTTTGAGTTTTAATGGAATGCCCATGGCAACTTTAATTTGCTCTTTAACCAAATCAACTCCAGTTACCATTTCGGATACGCAGTGTTCTACCTGTAAACGGGTGTTCATTTCAATAAAATAGAACCGTCCATTTTCATATAAAAATTCAAATGTTCCTGCGCCTCGGTAGTTAATTGCGATGCATGCTTTAACACACGCTTCTCCGATTTCATTCCGTTGTGCTTCGGTAATGCCAAAGGCAGGGGCTTCTTCGACCACTTTTTGGTGGCGACGTTGCATGGAACAGTCGCGTTCACCCAAATGCACTGCGTTTCCTTGGCCATCGGCCAAAACTTGTACTTCAATATGGCGTGGGTTTTCAAGAAACTTTTCCATATAGACTTCTGGATTACCAAAAAAATTACCTGCTTCCGATTTGGTGAGTTGAATGGCTTTGATAAGGTTGGCTTCGGTATGCACTACTCGCATTCCTCGTCCACCTCCTCCACCAGAAGCTTTAATGATAAGGGGGTAACCAATCTCTTTGGCCATGCGGTGGTTTTCGGCGTCATCTGCTCCGAGTGGGCCTCCTGAACCGGGTACGGTAGGAACGCCTGACGCTTTCATTGCCCGAATGGCGGATACTTTGTCGCCCATAATACGAATGGTTTCGGCTTTAGGGCCAATAAAGGCAAAACCACTCTCTTCAACGCGTTCGGCAAAGTCGGCATTTTCAGATAAAAATCCGTAACCGGGATGAATGGCTTCGGCATCGGTAATTTCGGCTGCGGCAATAATTGCGGGTATGTTTAAATAACTATCGGTTGAGGATGGTGGGCCAATACAGACGGACTCGTCTGCCAGTAAAACGTGCTTTAAATTGGCGTCGGCGGTAGAGTGCACCGCAACGGTTTTAATGCCCATCTCTTTGCAGGCACGTAAAACGCGTAGTGCCACTTCGCCACGGTTGGCGATGAGAATTTTTTCAATCATGGAATCTTTTCCTTATTCGATTACAAACAGGACTTGGCCAAACTCAACGGACTCACCATTAACCCCCAGGATTTTAGTGATGGTTCCGGCTTGATCCGATTCGATAGGGTTCATGATTTTCATGGCTTCGATAATGCACAAGGTATCCCCAACCGCAACCTGGTCTCCGACTTTAACAAAGTCACCTGCATCTGGAGAGGGGGCTGAATAAAACGTTCCTACCATAGGGGAGGTGATTTTGTGTCCAGAGGATTCGGTTATGCCATTGTCTGCTGGTGTGGAGGTGGGGGGCGTTGGCGTTGAAACGGGAGTGGCCGTTGCTGTTGCAACGGGTGCAGGTGCGTGTTGCATGGCTGGCGTTGCAGCAATGACAACGGGTTCTTTACTGCGCGTGATGCGAATATTGTGCTCACCCTCTTTGATTTCAATTTCAGCGATATCAGACTGTTCTACGATTTCAATTAACTTGCGTATTGAACGAATATCCATAGTGTTATCCTTTTTTATTTTGTTTTTTTTAATATCTGCTTTAGTTAAAGCGGTTTTTAAATAGGGGGGGAAGAATTTTTATTTAATTTTTTCAACGGCTGCTAAAAAGGCCAGTTCATATCCTTGTGGCCCTAACCCTGCAATTACGCCATCTGCTAAATCAGATAAGTAGGAGTGTGCTCTAAACGCTTCGCGTTTGTGAATATTAGACAAGTGAATTTCAATAAATGGAATACTCACGGTGGCCAGTGCGTCTCGTATCGCCACGCTGGTATGGGTAAAAGCGGCAGGGTTAATGATGATGTAATCGGTGCCGTCATCTATTGCTTTATGAATGCGCTCAACAATTTCATGTTCGGCATTGCTTTGAAAGTTAAATAAGCGGACATTGCATTCGTCCGCTAAGCTTTCTAGCGATTCAATAATGTCGGCCAATGTGTGGCGACCATAAATTTCAGGTTCACGACGTCCTAGCATATTTAGGTTGGGGCCATTTATCACTAAGAGAGTTGCCATTTAAAAAGAATCCAGCAAGTTTAAAATTAAAGCAGATTATAACTGAATCATGATGTTTTCTCTATGTAAAAGCGATAAAAAAGCGATAATCTTTGCTTTAAATGGTGCGTTTTGTGCTGAACGTAGGCAAAAAAGAAATTTTTATGGGGTTATTTGAATTTAATGTTTATTGTTTTTTAAATGGAGAGTATTCATTGAATACTCTCCGAATGGCTTCGTTTTAGGGATTGGGTGGTTGCGGTAATGCTTTTTGAATGATGGCGGTAAACTCTTCTGCGGACTTAAATCCAATGACTCGCTGGGCTTTTTGTTCTTGTCCTTGTGGGTTAAAGAAGAGAATGGCAGGTGGGCCAATAATGCCAAAGTGTTGCATAAGAGCGGTGTCTGTTTTATCGTCTAGGGTCACATCTGCTTTTAAGAGCGTGACGCCTTTTAATGCTTGATGAACGTTTGCATCACTAAAGGTCAGGCGTTCCATCTTTTTACAACTGATGCACCAGTCGGCATAAAAGTCGAGCATGATGGGTTGGCCTTTTGCCAATTCCATTTCTAGGTCCTGAAGGCTTTTAATGATTTTAAAGTTTAACTTTGTGCTTTGAGCTTGAGTGGCATTGGCACTGCCTTGAAAGGTTTTAAGCGGTTGGTACACGTCTTTGCTACCGCCCATTAGGCCAATCAAAATAATTAAGCCGTATAAAAACAGGACAATTCCTAGCCCTTTTGCCAGCTTAAACCAGCCTGTTTTTTCGTGGGTGGTT
>WFPP01000006.1 GCA_015487495.1 Thiomicrorhabdus sp. | reverse complement strand
TGATGTAACCTCATTTTTGTTTTGTTTGAGATTACAATTTACCTGTTATGAATCATGATGGGTAGTGAGGTTACACTTTAATTTTAGGATGGTGCTGTTTTTTCTCCGCGATAGCGGCTTCGTCCAACAAAAGCATACACACGGACTACCAAAAGCGGCGCGGCTTTCGCTTCGCTACAGCCACACCACTTTTGGCATCCGGTGATGCTAAGCGTTAGAAGCGCCCGCAAGCGGCCGCTTCTAACGGGGTGGCGATCAAGGATCGGTGGTTAGGCCGCTTGCGCGCCTTCTAACAACCGATCAACCTGACCTGGTTCGCCCCAAAAAATTAAAATTTTTTGTGACGAAGCCAGGCAGGTTATCGCCACCCCGTTATGTGCACAAGGGAATATCGAGATGAGCAAGATTCGAACCACTGTTAGTCATCCCGAAGGATACCAGGGTCTACCTTGGTATGAAATTAGGGATGGAAAAATTTATACAACGGTTAGTCACCCCAAGGGATACCAAGGTTTGCCTTGGTACGAAATAAGGGGCAACAAAATCTATACCACTGTCAATCATCCGGATGGGTATCAAGGTCTCCCTTGGTTCGAAATAAAGGGTAACAAAATATATACAACGGTAAGTCATCCCGATGGGTATCAGGGACTGCCGTGGTATGAGATTGTATGACAATGAATCCAAACGATCGGATACGGCGCCAAATATTGCAGTGGTTCTATAAGCGCAATGCGTGTGCGACAAGTCAATACGGAAAGAAAGGCTCCGCTGCAAAAATAAGTGACGTAAAAAAAGGCCTCAAAGAGGTGCATGGCCTCACTCAACAACAAGTCATGTCCAATTTAACTTACCTGATCGATTAATAAAGGTAATAAAGGGGTCAAAGCCCTTTATTGTTGATAACTTGGTGAGTGAGATCAGTGCCAGCTTTAAATTTAATAAAATTAGATGAATTTAAGTCAATCTCATCAGAACCTACCCTAATCACAATTCTAAAAAATTACCCCTAGAAAATGTGACTAAGTTTGCCTTTCAAAAATAAGGGCAGAGCAAGGGTAGGTGCAGTTGATATGGTTTATTTTTGTATGTACAATAAGTATATACAAATAAGAGGCCGTTAAAATGGTACATACAAAACTGTTTAAATCTAATCAAAGTCAGGCGGTGCGTCTATCAAAATCTGTTGCTTTTCCAAGCGATGTAAAAGAGGTTGAGGTTGTTGTGATTGGTAACAGCCGAGTAATTACTCCCGTAAATCAATGCTGGGATAACTGGTTTGATAGCGAAACAATCTCAAGTGAATTTATGACAAGCAGAGAACAGCCTTTAGCTCAAGAGCGTGAATTATTCAATGATTAAATACATGCTTGATACAGATATGTGTATTTATACAATAAAGCGTAAGCCTTTAGAAGTTAGAAGGATGTTTAATATTCACTCTGGTGAAATTAGCATTTCCACAGTGACACTTGGGGAGCTTGTTTACGGTGTTGAAAAATCTGTTAACCAACGACAGAATAGAGTTGTGTTGGAAGGGTTTGTTGGACGATTGGAAGTGATAAATTTTGATGAAGTTGCTGCTTACCAATTTGGTCAACTAAGGCATGAGCTAAAAGGTCAGGAAATTGGTGCTTACGACTTTATGATTGCGGCTCATGCAAGAAGTCTTGGGCTTACACTAATAACCAATAATACTAGAGAGTTTAGCCGAGTTGAAGGCTTAAGAGTAGAAAATTGGGTTAACAAAACAAGTTAAGGCACCAAAAAATAAAAAGAGTAAAAAAGTAAAAAGTAAAAAGGGGTCGGAGCCCTTTTTTAAAGTTATTCACAGTAAAGGGCTTTGACCCCTTTATCCGAAAACATCAGTCGTATTGGAGTAGTGGGGGGAGAATTTCAATCTCAAAATTTTATCCCCCCTCAATAAAACAGCTCAACAAACCCCTGTCATATTTTTGAATATCAAAGGCCGTAAATTCAGAAGTTCACCTGAATTTTTTGGTTTTAAAAAGAGTAAAAAGGGGTCGGAGCTCTTTTTTAAAGTTATTCACAGTAAAGGGCTTTGACCTCTTTATGCGTTTTTAGCCTATAACCTGATTCGTTTACTCATGGCTCAAGCCGCTTTACTCGCTGACATATTACCGAGGCAGATAAGTTTTAAACATACTTTACAGCTATGGTTGTCGTGGAATCAGAAAGCCCACTTGTCAGACCATAATGTAAATATCAGTGTATTATTTATTTTGATCGCACAACAGCAAGTAGGAAAGCGTCCTGGAAGAATAGAACCTAGAGCAGTCAAAAGAAGACCCAAAGCCTATCCATTGTTAATGAAATCTAGAGCTCTAGCTAGAGCCGATGTGAGAGAAAATGGCCATCCTAAAAAGCTTAAGTAAGTGCCATTCG
>WFPP01000005.1 GCA_015487495.1 Thiomicrorhabdus sp. | reverse complement strand
GAGGCTTATCGAGAGGCGGTGCATTTGGCGTTAAAAACCGAAGCGATTGCGCCTGCGGTAGGGCGTTTATTGCAGTTGGTCAACGGGCGTTTTTCACGTGCCGAATCGCTGTTAATGATGATGTTGCAAAAGCGGGATCAGTGGATGGGGTCATTGTTGCCGTTGAGCAATGAAGGGGCACGAGAAGTTTTAGAGGCGTCGATTGCCAGCATTGTTCAAAATGAGTTGTCGATTCAGGTTGCACGATTAAGTTCGGCACGGAGCGCACTAGAGGAGGTTTGCAGCATAGCAGAGTATGCGGTGCAACATGAGCAAGCGCAATTAGAGGTGTTGTGTGGTGCTTGGCCGTTAACAGATTCATTAGATGATTTACCAAAATGGCGTGTATTGGCGGATTGGTTGCTGACCAAAGAGGGGGCGATTCGAAAAAGCGTTAATAAAAATAATGGGTTTATTACCGGTAAAGGCGAACCAAAAGCGCAAAAAGCGCATTTTTTAAATGTATTGGCGGGGTTAAGAGAGGGGGGGAAGGCCTCTAAAATAACGGAAGCGTTGATGATTTTAAGAACCTTGCCTGCCCCCCATTACCGCGATGACCAATGGCAAGATTTGCAAGGGTTGATTGAGTTGTTAAAAGTGTGCGTCGCCTATTTGAAAGTGGTGTTTCAATCGTCAGGACAGGCCGATTTTATTGAAATTGCACAAGCCGCCAGTCAGTCACTGGGTGATGAACTGAACCCCACTGATTTGGCACAACAACTGGATTACCAAATTCAACATTTATTGGTTGACGAATTTCAGGATACCAGCAGTGAACAGTATCAGCTGATTTGCAAATTAATGACGGGCTGGCAAGAGGGGGATGGCCGAACGTTGTTTATTGTGGGCGACCCGATGCAGTCTATCTACCGTTTTAGAGAGGCGGAAGTGGCTAATTTTTTAAAAGCGTGGCAAGGTGCAATGGGGAGTGTGACATTAACGCCACTGCAATTGCATGTGAATTTTCGTTCTCGACAGGGCATTGTGGACTGGGTAAACCAGCAGTTTAAAAATGTATTTCCGCGTGAAAATAATATGGCAAAAGGGGCGGTGGCGTACAGTCATTCAACCGCATTTCATCTTGAAAAAAAGAATGACTATACGGTGCCCGTTACCACGCACTGGGCACTTAAACGCAGTAAAGCCGAAGAGGCCGATGAGGTGGTTGCCTTGATTCAACAACGGTTAGCGGAGTGGCGTCAGGAGCCAACTGGGCATGAAGGCAAAACCATTGCTCTACTGGGTCGAACTCGCTCTCATTTAATGCTCATTGCACAGCGACTTAAACAGCAACAGATTTCTTTTAGGGCGATTGAACTGGAAGGGCTGAATGAGCGACAAGAGGTGCAGGATGTACTGGCGTTAAGCCGTGCATTATTGCACCTCTCTGACCGTGCCGCGTGGATTGCGCTATTAAGGTCGCCTTTGGTGGGGCTGTCCCTAAAGGACTTGTATGTGGTGATGGGGGAACAACCGTATCAGTCGGTATGGCACTGTTTAACCAAGCTTGACCGAGCGTCTTTATCGGTACAGGGACAACAACAACTTGTGACCAGCATGCCGGTATTGCAACACGCATTTAACCGATTGGGCAGTATGCCGTTTTCGGTTTTGGTGCGGGAGGTTTGGTTGCAACTGGACGGTGCGTTAACTGTTGAAAATAGCGTGGCGCTTGAAAATGTGGAGACTTTTTTAACGACCTTGTCCGAGTTAGATAGTGAGCCATTGGATTTTGAACGACTGGATCGTTTAATCGAAAAGCTGTTTGCGCGTGCCGACAGCTCTCCAGAGAGCCAGCGTATTGAGTTGATGACCATGCATAAATCCAAAGGATTGGAGTTTGATACGGTTATTTTACCGGGGTTAGAGCGACCACCTCGAAACGATGGTATTGAATTGGTTTCATGGTTTCAATTTATGGATGCTTCAGAAGTGTGTTTGCAAGGGGGGGGAAAAAATCAGTTGCATCATTCCAAGAGCAGGGATGCTCAAGTTGAATTTGAGCATTTGGTGATTGCCCCAATGAGCCAAAAAGGGCAGAAAATTTCTGGTTTAAACGCCCTGTTAAAACGTTTTGAATCGCAAAAACAGCGTTATGAGTTGGGACGATTATTGTACGTGGCTGTGACTCGTGCTAAACAGCAGTTGCATCTGTTTGGTCAACTGGACTTAAAAGAGAGTGAAGACACGGAAAAAGTGGTTTCGCCCACGGGAGATAGCCTGCTAGAGGCTTTATGGCCTTGTGTGGCTTCTGATTTTAACGTGTTGATGAAGGCTTATGAGCCACCCGAAAATATCCCCCCCCCTTTTCAAGATAGTGAAGCGGAATCCGGCGAGAACTGGCCAAAAGTGAGTCGCTTAATCCCACAACGAACACACTTTAATGAAATTCTCCCCCCCTTAAAATCTGAACTATTTACCCCAGACTTGCAACAAAAGGAGGGGGAGTACTCTGGCGCAAAAAGCAACAAAGCAACCGCTACAGCACCAGGGAAAACGGCACTACTCAATACCTCTGTGGGCAATCTGGTTCATGCCGTATTAGAGCAAGCGGTGACTGAGCCACACTGTTGGGGTGTGAATCATATTACTCAACAACTGGCGCAGCGTGAGGCATGTTATCAAATTTGGTTAACCCGGCAAGGGCTTACGGGAACACGGTTATCGGAGGCACTGGAGCGGGTAACGCGCTCATTGCACCATGCCTTTCATCAGCCCAAAATACGCTGGGCTCTCAATTTGGATTCACATAATCAATTTACTGAGTCGTTTTCTGAATACCCCCTGAGTTCTTTAGAACCGAGTGGCGAGGTGAATCACCATATTGTGGATCGAACCTTTGTGGATGAGCAGGGGGCACGCTGGATTATTGATTTTAAAACCAGTGTGTTTGAAACTGAAGAGATTCAGGGGGCTGAACAGAGGGGGGGAAATTTATCTGAAACCGATTTTATTCAACAGCAAGTCGGGCACTATCAAAGTCAATTAGAACGTTATGGTCAACTCTTTGCTCAAATGGAAAAACGACCTCAAAAATGGGTGCTGTATTTTTCAGATATCGATCACTGGATTGAGTTGCCAATTTAATGTTATTTGAGTCCACTACATGCCAAAGGCATTTTTAATCCATTGTGGTGTGCTCTGTTCGCCTTCAAAGGTCATAACATCAAAACGCATGGGAAGGTGTGCCAGTTTTGGGTTTTTTAATAAAAATAGTTGGGCACACTGGATGATTCGATGCTGTTTTTTGGGTGTCACAAATTCGCGAGGGTGGCCAAAATGGTTGTTTTTGCGGTATTTTACTTCAATGAAAAGCAGTGTGGCATGACTGGGTTGACTGGAAGAGAGGGCGATGAGATCAATCTCGCCCCCTTTGCAGTGGTAGTTTTGCTCAAGAATTTGGTAGCCTTGTGCTTGTAACCAGTGGCACGCTTGCTGTTCTTTTTGTTTTCCCTTGTTGGGGGCATTTGATGTTGGGGCTTTCTTTTTAAACCACATCTGAGAATATTCAAGGCTGTTTGGATAGGTGTATAGGGGGGAGAAATTCTACTTTAAGGGGGGTAATGTGCCCTTTTTTATTGTAAATTGCCCAAACCAGATTTTGTTGAATCAGTTGGTCGTTTAGGGTCAGTTCCCCTGTTTTTCCTTGTGCTAAATAGCCACCTAAACGTAGGTTATCAAGTTGTGTGGCCACTTGAAAACTGTCCCATCCAAAGGCTTCAAAATTAGAAGTCAAATTTTCAGGTTGAAAAATAACAGGGTGTGCTAAAAAGGTTACGCCACTCAAGTCGCGATTACGCTGGATGCGTTGTGGTTTTTTTGGGGACAGTTGTGAGGTGCCATAAATGGGGGTTTTTAAATTAAAAAAGGCAAACTGCGGTTTAAAAACGGCCATGCGTGCGCTGTCATCAATAATGATAATGGCATCAAAGTCTTGGCGAGTTCTGGGGAAAAAATGTAATTTTTGCCCTGTTGCCCAGCGCAGTGTATTGTAGCGTTCTTTGCTATTGGCCTCGTTAATCAGGTCGCCCAGAGCCTTGCGTAGTTTAGGTGACTTGTTTGGGTAGGTACTTAATAATGTGCTGTGCCCTGGAAACTGGTTCCAGGCTTGCTTGATGGTTTGTGCCATTTTTAAGTCTTGGCGACTGTTGTTGCTTAAGATACCGATATTTTGATAATTTTTTGCTTTAAGGTGTGCGACCAGTTGCGCCACTTCATTTGCTGATTTGTAGCTAAATTGAAGAAAGGGGGCGTAGTCAATCTTGTTCAGTGCCAGTACGTTTTCATCGGCAATGGTAATCAGGTGGTCAATGGCTTCTTTGCGTAAGGGGCCAATAATAAAGTCGGCTCCTTCACGTTTGGCTTGAAGGTAGGTTTCTTCAAGTTTATCCAGGTTGGAAGTGTTATAAAACCTTAATTGAATGGTTTGACTGGAGGCCATATAGGCTTTCATAATGCCTGATTTTATTTGGGAAGAAATGTGTTCGTATTTGCCATCAAAAGGCAACAATACTGCAATGTGTTGTGGTGGCGGGCTTACGTTTGCCATTTGCATTTGAATGCCTGGGAGCAGGTGGTGCATGTAAATAGCATCGCTGTTTGACTTCATTAAATGGTTTAATTGGGTGGAAAGCGTCTCAGCTGGGCCTTTTAAGATCGACAGCAATTCACCCCATTGGCGTACCGAAGGGGAGCGGTCTTGTTTTAGACGTTGAATGGTACGCTTAATTTCTTCTAGTGGTTGTTGGCTTAACCGGTTCCATATACGTTGTTCAATTTGTGCTTGTTCACTGTTACTGGCATTTTGCCAGAGTTGGTGATTCAGCAGGATAAAGTTGGGTAAGTGTCCTTGCTGATGTGCTTGATTAATTTGCAATTCCAGTTCAATGTCCGATAAGGTAACCAGATCCTCGGGTTTAAGCGGAGGGGGCGTAATACTTTTGGCGATTTCTACTTCGTTACCAGAGGACTCTTGCTGTACAGTTGGTTGGGTTGTCGGGGATTTTTTGTGGCTAATCGGTGCTGTGCTACAAGCTGTTAAAGCGAACAGACTGATAATGGTGGCACTTTGTACAAGATAAAATGGCATAGTGTTTTTCATTTTCGATAGAATAAGGTTTGTTAATAAGTGGATACAAATTATATAGTAAACCTGCTTACGGCGTTAATATAAAAGGAATAAAAGGAAAAAAGGGGCAGGACGATTAAAAGACATTCAGACACAGCTCAAACAGGTACGCTTTTTATTGTTGCAACGCCTATTGGAAATTTAAAAGACATGACCCAACGTGCGGTGGAGGTGTTGGCATCGGTGGATTGGGTGGCAGCAGAAGACACGCGACATACTCGCCCGTTATTGCAATCACTCGGCATTAATCAATCGTTAATCAGTTTGCACGATCACAATGAGACGCATCGCAGCGTGCAGTTGTTGACGCGATTACAGCAAGGAGAGAGCGGTGCTTTGGTCTCCGATGCGGGGACACCATTGATTAATGATCCTGGCTACTTTTTGGTTAAACTATTGCGACAACATCATATTACCGTTGTTCCCATTCCTGGCCCCAGTGCCGTTATTACCGCTTTGTGTGCCGCAGGATTGCCAACCGACCGTTTTAGTTATGAAGGATTTTTACCCGCCAAGCAAGGCAAGCGTGTATTGGCTTTAGAGCGGTTAAAAGAGGACGTGAGAACATTGGTATTTTATGAGTCTCCCCATAGGGTACAGGCGACCTTGGCCGATTTACAACAGGTCTTTGGCAACGAACGGGCTATGTCGGTGGCACGAGAGTTGACCAAAAAATTTGAGCAGTTTGTTTCGGGATCGATTGAGGAGGTCATCCATTATTTTGAACAAAATCCCGATAAGATACGAGGTGAGTTTGTGTTAATGATTGGTGGCGCCCCTGAAAAAGAGATGGCGTCACTGTCAGAGTGGGATGGTTTGATTCAGGTGTTGTTAAAGCAGGGTTTACCGGTCAAACAAATTGCCGATATTATTGTGGACTATGCGGGGGTTAAGAAAAAACCGGTTTACAGTCGAATTTTAGAGCTCAAAGCTTTAATGGAGTAAATATCATAGCGTGTATTGGGGCTGTTAATTTGAGTGGTGGGTATGATATTTGGATTATCCAGTTGAATAACAGGGGCATGTTTCGGGCGCTTAACCACCACACGATAGCTTGCCGCTTGAAGGGCGGCTTGCAATAATATTGAGCTGTCTTGGTCGGGGCCAACTAGGTTTTGCAAAATGTTCATCTCTTTTTTGGAGGCGGCTTTTTTCTTTTTTTCGGGGTACATGGGGTCTAAATACACCACTTCAATGTGAGGAGTTTCAAGTGGAGGGGCTTGTAAAAACAGAGTAGAATCGATGTGAATAAGCTGTAAACGATTGAGAATGTCCAGCAGTTCGGGGTTGGTGGTATCGGTTGTCGCACTGCTTTTTCCACGTAATAACGCATCTTCTAATAGTGCTGAAACGGCACGAGAGCGTTCCAGCATTATGACATTAAACCCCAGGGAGGCCAAAACAAAGCTGTCGCCCCCCATGCCTGCCGTTGCATCAATAATCTGCGGAAGGCGATGTTTAATTTTTCCCATGGCGCGTACCAGAGGTTGGCCCTTGCCGCCACCAAATTGACGGCGATGGGCTTTTTTGCCCTGCACAAAATCAATGAATACGGGGCCACTTTCCGGTTGAAACAGGGCCAGTTTGGGAGTTGGCTCTTTTGCTGTTTGGTGCCAGCCCAGCTGGATTTTAGGCGGAGGGTGGCATTCCGTGCTCAGTGGGATTTGGTAGGTTTGACTTAATTGTTGTGCTTGTTTTAGCGCCTGGTCAGGATTGCCAAAAGGGCTGATTTGAATGGCAAGGTTTGTCTGCATAGTGTTTCAACTTAGAGAAGGGTAGTAATGGTTATCGCCCATTTTAAAGGAATGACGCGTGTGTTGAGTAATTTTTATAAAAGTAAGTGGCTTAAAACCCTGTGGTGTGCCTTGTTCTTAGTCTTATCAAGTGGTGCATGGGCTCAAAACTCCGCCTTGTCGAATGGGGCGAATACGCCACAACTGCACGCATTTTATCAGTTGGAACAGGCAGGGTTACTGTTTGTCGATGAACAGGGCACTCCGTTGCATGCTAAGGATGAACAGAGGTTATTGATTCCTGCCTCAACCACCAAACTGATTACAGCACTGCTCGCATTACGCCATTGGGGAGACAATTATCGGTTTAAAACTGAATTTTATGTCAACAAGGCCCCAGAATCTCAGGCAGGGGGGGGGGAGAAAATAACTAACCTGCCTGTTTTATTGATCAAGGGGTATGGCGATCCGTTTTTGGTGTCAGAAGAGCTGGCAAGAATGGCAAAGCAACTGGCAAAACGCTTAAAACAGCAACATATTAAGGCGTTGGCAAGTATTCAGTTAGATGTGAGCTATTATCAGGGGGGGGGAAGTTTTTCTGGAGCCAGTCAAACGGACAACCCTTACGATGCTGTTTCATCTGCCTT
>WFPP01000004.1 GCA_015487495.1 Thiomicrorhabdus sp. | reverse complement strand
TGCAATCTCTAAAGGCTCTACAGTGAGCTTGATTAAAATTCTTAGTGACTAACTCTTCCTTGAGAAAAACTACTACTATTGATGCTGAGGCACTTCACTTCTTAATTTGGGCTTAAACTAAACACACGTATTACTCTTTGTACTGTTTTCACTTCATATTTTCAAGGCTGTAATATTCATACAAAAATATTTATAAAGAATAGTAAAGACAACAAAGGAGGTCAGTGATGACAACATCAACAAAACAAGATATGACTGATACACCACCATCCACACTATTAGAACGAAGCTGGGAATGGACACTCGCATTTGGTCTATTTATGACCATTGCAGGTGTAATTGGTATTTCATTTGCTGTGTGGACCACCCTTGCCAGTGTTGTATTTTTTGGCGCATTACTGATGGCTGGTGGTATCATTTATGCTATTGAAGCTTTTCGTGGTGAAGACCATAGAAAAGGCTCGCGCCTAGAGCAAAGCTTACTAGCCATACTTTATGTAGTGATGGCTATAGCTATCTTTATTGACCCTGTCTCCGCATCCGTGGCGATGACACTAATCTTGACAGGATTTTTTATTTTTACTGGTGTAATGCGCTTGTTTTATGCTATGCAACGTAAAGATAAAAAACATGGCGCTGTTTGGGCGCATGTGCTTGCGGGATTACTCAATATTGCATTGGCTGCGGTCATCATTTGGCAATGGCCAATTTCAAGCTTGGTCTTTATTGGTATTTTCGTATCCCTAGAGTTGATGTTTGGTGGATGGATTCTTGTTTTCGCAGCGCTTGGCTTGCGTAAGCTTATATCTACCACAGATAAACACTCATCAGAGAAAAACGCTTAGCATAGCTTCCACCAGGGCCACACTGGCTTTGGTGGATGATTTGTGTTGACATAAACATTGCATAAAATTGCAGTTGCCACAAATTCTGGGGACACAATACATAATTTAACCTATTCATAAGCCTAGAATGGCAACATTCCCACACAAAATCAAATAATTAAGTATTGTGTCCCCCAATACTCCGGCGCGAAAACAAACCAAATGACTTTGTCCGAATACACGATGAAAAAGCAACTGAAGAATCACCCAGAACTTTCAACATCTGAATATCTTATGATTGAACAGATGTTGAAGGAAGGCGAGGTTATCCGCTAGGGCTCAAACAAGGTTGCTGTGGTACACCAGTCAGATAAAAGAAGAATTGTAGTTGCTAAGGCAACAGCAGACGGGCAGGAAATATTTATAGCGATTGTTTAGAATAAAAAATGACAGGGAAGTTCGTCGTTTGAAAAGAAATGAAAAGGCTTTGATGCAGAGTAAGGCCTCCCGTTGAACCTTACATAGCACTCCGCTTTCGCGTGTTACGGCAGGGAGAATATCACCGCGTCACCTGCACCAAAGCACAAATCAATAACGGCATTGTAATCCTCATCGTTTTAACTTGTCAAACCTACGGCTTTATTTTCTCATAACTGTGCCCTTATTTGAGCATTGTCATGCGGTAATGCAGAGGAACTTTTACCGCATACTCAAGCTTTCTGAAGCTTCCAACGAAACGACAGTGCGTATCCTGTCGGGTCACCATGTGTCTCTGGAGGAAAGGAAATCAAAGTCTTGGGTCACCATCACGCGCACAGGTTCATTCACTGACCCACGCTATGGTCGGTTTGAAATCACAAAAGACATGCTCTTGTCTATGGTTAGTAATTTTCGTGCGAACACCTACGTTAATTCTGGGGACACTAATTCTGGGGACACAATACATAATTCAACCAATTCATAAGCCTAGAATGGCAACTTTTCGCTATAAAATCAAATAATTAAGTATTGTGTCCCCCGAACTCCGCCGTCGCGCCAGTACCTGCCACGGCAGGCGGCGTGCAATCACTCTCCAGGTTCACCGGCGTGTACCTGAACACATGTGCACTGGACAGATTGCTTCTATCTGTTGCAGAGATCAATAAGCTGGCCCCTCTGCTTTTTGGAAATCACCTTGATAAAGCCTGCCACAATCATCCCGAATATCCCTAACATGAAGGTGGCACCGAGAAAAAGACCGACCCTCGCCAATTGAGGTTGGATATTTTCTGGGGAAAAGAACATGAATTTAACGGCCAGAACCACTGCCATTCCGACACTTGCTACAAACGTGAAAAGCACGATCACCCACCAAACAATTAAAGCAACCTTGGGGATAGAAGCCATTAGGACTTTACCTGTCACTTTGGGTTGATTCTCGGCTTGCTCAAATCCACCCTTGAAGTAATACAGAGGAGGAAAACCGGCGATGCTTGCAAGTGAGCGCTTCTTTTTTATTGTCACGTGCTGATCATTTGCTGTTACATCATACCCGTACTTTTCAGCAATATTTTGGATCGTACCCATATCAAAAGAGCACATGATTTCGCCCAAGATTTTTTCAAATAGCCAATTCATTGTGTCTGCAACCCTCCGCCTATACTCCAACTGCCTCCAACGGAGTTCTGGGGACACAATATACATAATTCAACCAATTCATAAGCCTAGAATGGCAACTTTTCGCTATAAAATCAAATAATTAAGTATTGTGTCCCCCCGAACTCCGAGTAAACTGTCACCGTAATTAGATATAGATTGTCCCTGATAAATATTGTGTAGATATATTATCCTGATTTATGGGCACAAAAAATCCCTCCTTTGGAATCGGGTTACGACTCAACAAAGGAGGGATTGTATAAAATTCCTGGCATCGACCTACTCTCCCGTAGGGAACCCTACAGTACCATCGGCGCTAAGGCACTTCGCTTCTGAGTTCGGGATGGGATCAGGCGT
>WFPP01000003.1 GCA_015487495.1 Thiomicrorhabdus sp. | reverse complement strand
GCGTAGGTTTTACTTGAGCTACCTTCGACCATATAGGTGGCCAATGTCCATGGACTGCCTGAAAAACCAATAAGAGGCACGCTGCCGTTAAGGTCTTTACGAATGGTGCTTACGGCATCCATAACGTAGCCTAAATCGGAGGACATATCGGGTACGAAGAGTTTTTTAGCATCCGCCATGGTACGAACGGGTTTATCAAAAACGGGTCCTTCTCCTGTCTCAAAGCGTAATCCAAGCCCCATTGCATCTGGAATGGTAAGAATGTCTGAAAATAGAATCGCCGCATCTAATGGAAAACGCTCTAAAGGCTGTAATGTTACTTCACTGGCCAGCTCTTTATTGCGGCATAAATCCATAAACGACCCAGCCTGTTTACGTGTGGCACGGTATTCTGGTAGGTAACGTCCCGCTTGTCTCATCATCCAGACAGGGGTGCGGTCTACGGGTTCTCTAAGCAGTGCACGTAAAAAACGATCGTTCTGTAACTCAGCCATATTGAATGCCTTTTTTTGATTTTAAAAAATTGTCCAGCTATTCTAGCGGAAAGCAGGCAAGGCGAAAACTAAAAAAGAACGTATTGGGCATTTTTTAGTATGTTTTTAGCTGAATTGGATTAATTGTGCAGTGGATTAAAGGCGTCAATGGCATTTGGTTCCTCAATCACCATAAACATGACACCGTTATAAAGATAGGCAAGGCCACGTACTTCGATGGTTTTGCCTTTCAGTTGTTTGATTTTGTTAAAATCAAAGCGATCCCAGTAACGTTTTGGAATACGGATGCCTGTGGTGTCCATATTGATAATATAGAAGGTTGCACTTTTCATGACTTTGACGACCTTGCCCTGAATAATTCGGTAGCCTTTATCTTGTGTGGTGAGGTCACTGCTTTTGACCAAAGGAAAGTGTGATTCTGGATGTTTGGCTAGGTAGTCCCAAAGTTGAAACTGGCCTTCTCGCGCTTTTTGTTCGGCTTCAAAGTAGCATTTGGCGTATTTGTTATTGTTGTATGCAGGTCGATTGATGGCAAAACCACTTTCGAGTATTTTTTGCTGTACGCTGGTACCATCTTTTAAATAGAGGTGCACGAGTTGGCGGCCAAAGTCATCAATTTTAGTGGTATCGTATTCCACGCCAACGTCTAAATCGTGATTGGCTAAGAGTTTATTTAAAAAAAGTTGTGCTTCTTTTGCAAGCGGTTGGGCGGGGGTGTTAAATTTTTGTTTTTTCTCTCTTTGCGGGCTGTAAAGACCAATCAGTCGCACACGTTTACCTAAGATAACTAGATCACTGCCACTGGTGGCATAGGTGGCTTTTGTCCATAGCTCGACATTTTTGGATGAACAGTCTTGTTGTGTGACGCTTGCATGAGCAACCGAAATAATGGAGATGCTGAGTAGTAAGGTGTGAATAATTAGTTTTAGCATAGCACTGATTGTAACCCAAATCCTTACATAGAAACGTGAAAAATAGTGTAAGAATGAGTGTAGTGATTTTTTTAGAATCAATGTATTTGAAAGGAATAGGGGGGGGCAAAAAAAAAGCGCGAGGGGGTAAAAACCCAATCGCGCTTTGTTTAGAGTAATAATCCAGTACGCTAATAAAACAGCGTATTTGGTTATTATCTTTTTCCGTATTTCTGCTTGAACTTCTCAACACGTCCTTCTGTATCCACAAGCGTTTGCTTGCCAGTGTAGAAAGGGTGTGATGCGCTAGAAACTTCGACACGTACTAGCGGATAATCGTTACCGTCTAGAGTAATCGTATCGCCAGAAGTTTTTGCAATGGTAGAACGAGTAAGAAAAGTTTCGCCAGTTGAAATGTCCTGGAAAACAACGTCTTTATACTCTGGATGAATGTCTGCTTGCATGATGACGGCCCAATTTTATTAGTTAATTCTTTGAAAGAAGAGGATTATATTGATTTTAAAATAAATTGCAAGTTTCTTTTAGCCCGACTTCGCATTTCTATCTGTGACGTCGGGTTTGGCTATTCTCACAAAACTTTATGCATCTTAGCGCTTCATCGCCTCAAACAATGAAATATTTGTTTTGCTAAGTTTCATTTGATCAATGAGTGTTTCAATGGCTTCAACTTCATTAAGTGTTTGTAAGAAACGGCGTAGAATCCAGATGTTTTGTAGCTCTTCTTGCGTGGTTAACAGTTCCTCTTTACGTGTCCCAGACTTGGTGATGTTAATGGCAGGGAAGGTGCGTTTTTCTGCAATAGAGCGTGATAGATGCAGCTCCATGTTTCCTGTGCCTTTAAACTCTTCAAAAATAACTTCGTCCATTTTGGAACCCGTTTCAACCAGTGCGGTGGCGATGATGGTTAATGACCCGCCCTCTTCAATATTACGAGCAGCACCAAAGAAACGTTTAGGGCGGTGCAGTGCGTTGGCATCGACTCCCCCAGTGAGTATTTTTCCAGAGGAAGGCACGACGGTATTGTAAGCACGCGCTAAACGGGTGATGGAGTCCAGTAAAATAATGACATCTTTTTTATGCTCAACTAAGCGCTTGGCTTTTTCGATGACCATTTCAGCCACTTGTACGTGGCGTGTGGCTGGCTCATCAAAGGTTGATGAAATCACCTCTCCTTTAACGGTACGTTGCATTTCGGTCACTTCTTCTGGACGCTCATCAATTAATAAGACAATTAAATGGGCATCGGGATAGTTTTCTGCAATGGATTGTGCTATTTGTTGCAAAATAACGGTTTTACCCGATTTGGGCGGCGCAACAATCAAGCCACGTTGTCCTTTACCAAAAGGAGCGGCAATATCAATGATACGTGGGGCAATGTCTTCGCTACTGCCATTTCCAACTTCCATGATTAGGCGTTCATCAGGGTGAAGGGGGGTTAGGTTTTCAAAGGCAATTTTTTTACGAGCTACATCAGGGTGTTCGTAGTTAATGGTCTCTACTTTTAATAGGGCAAAATAGCGTTCGCCATCTTTAGGGGGGCGTATTTTCCCTTGAATGGTATCGCCTTTACGCAAACCAAATCGACGGATTTGATTGGGCGAAATATAGAGGTCGTCAGGCCCCGCTAAATAGGAACCGTCTGCTGAACGTAAGAAACCAAATCCATCTGGCAGTATTTCCAGTACACCTTCCCCATAGATATCTTCTCCTTTTTTAGAGTGTGCTTTAAGGATAGCAAAGATAATGTCCTGCTTACGTAAGCGGGCAAGGTTGTCTAATCCCATGTCAGAGGCGAGCTCTAATAATGAGGCGGCGGATTGTTTTTTTAAATCGAGTAAGCGCATAGTTTTATTTTTTGTGTTTCTAATGAATTTGAAAGAATGGGCAACCAACGCAGATGTTTATAGAGTTAGAAGCTTAGGTTGGAGATGAATACATCTCCTCAGTTTACGAATTGGAGTTTTTAGCTGAGGAGAAAATGATACTTAAAGGTTTTCGTCTAAAAAAGCATTTAATTGGGATTTTGATAATGCGCCAACGTGAGAAGCTGAGACTTCACCATTTTTAAATAACATGAGGGTTGGAATCCCACGCACACCATACTTTGGTGGGGTTGCAGGGTTTTCATCAATATTTAATTTTGCAATTTTAACTTTACCGTCGTATTCTGTGGCCGCTTCATCCAGAATGGGGGCGATCATTTTACATGGACCACACCATTCTGCCCAAAAGTCGACTAAGACCGGAATATTCGATTGTAAAATTTCAGTGTCAAAATTAGCATCACTTGTTGCAATCATGGTTTCTCCTATGAAACATCTCATTTTCTTACGAAACGGCTTTTTAATCTTTGGATTTTAACAAAGAAGATGTGCTTGGATTCGTATGGGATTTTATTATTTGAATTTAAACGGTTGACTTGAGTTTGCAACGGATTAAATTTTTGAATTTTATTTGATGAGGCTAATTATTACATTAATAACTTTTAAATAGCAAATTTTTTAATCAATAGAATTTGTTTAGTTTATGAAAATTGATCTAAACAGGGGTAATATTCTAAATTAAAAGACGTTTTATCGTAGGATACCCTCCCACATCACTTATAAATAAAGAATTTAGTTTATGGACATCTCTTTTATATTAAACGATTTAAACGATGCACAACGCGAAGCGGTAACGGCGGAGGAGACACATGCCTTAATTTTAGCGGGGGCGGGCAGTGGTAAGACACGGGTCTTGGTGCATCGTATCGCTTGGCTGACTCAGGTGATGGGGTTTTCGCCCTATAATGTGTTAGCGGTAACGTTTACCAATAAAGCTTCGAGTGAGATGCGGGGACGAATTGAGTCCTTGATAGGGCAGAAAGCGGCAGGCTTAACGATGGGTACCTTTCATGGTATTGCTTATCGACTATTGCGTCAGCATTATCAAGAGGTAGGATTGCCTCAAACGTTTCAAATATTAGACTCAGATGATCAAAAACGAGTGATTAAACGCTTGCTCAAGGCGATGGAATTAGACGAGTCACAATGGCCTCATAAGCAAATTCAGGCCTTTATTAATGGTGAGAAAGAGGAGGGGCGTCGTCCCGAACATATTGATGTAGGTCATAACCCTTTTGTGGCAAAAATGGTGGAAGTGTATCGTGCCTATGAAGCGCAGTGTCAGCGTTCAGGATTAGTGGACTTTGCCGAATTATTATTAAGAGCGCATGAGCTTTGGTTAAAGAACCCCGCAGTGTTGCAACATTATCAAGCGCGTTATCAGCATATTTTGGTGGATGAGTTTCAAGACACCAATAGTTTGCAATACGCTTGGTTAAGAGTGTTGGCGGGTGGAACAGGCAAGCTGTTTGTGGTGGGGGATGACGATCAATCTATTTACGGTTGGCGTGGCGCAAAAGTAGAAAACATTCGTCAATTTGATGCCGATTTTCCTCAGGTTAAAACTGTTCGGTTAGAGCAAAACTATCGTTCGACCGCGACTATTTTAAAAGCCGCAAATGGGTTAATTTCGCACAACACTTCTCGCATGGGTAAAGAGCTGTGGAGTGCGGGTGATGAAGGCAGTTTGATTCGGGTATACGAAGCGTTTAACGAGGTGGATGAGGCGCGTTACATTTGCAATCAAGTGGAGGCTTGGTGTGAGCAGGGTGGGGAGCGTAACGACATTGCGGTATTGTATCGTTCGAATGCACAATCTCGCGTAATGGAACAAGCATTAATGCAAGCGCAAATTCCGTATCGAGTATATGGAGGCTTGCGCTTTTATGATCGTGCCGAAATTAGGGATGTGTTGAGTTATTTGCGTTTGTTAATTAATCGAGAGGACGATGCGGCCTTTGAACGCGCCTATAATCACCCACCAAGAGGGATTGGTCAAAAAACGGCGGAGAGCATTCGGCTTCGTGCAAAACAACAAGAGATATCACTTTGGCAGGCTGCGCAACAGTTAACCGAGTCGGGTTTAACTGCACGAGCTAAAAGTGCAGTACAAGGGTTTTTAACATTAATCGAAACTTTGTCGGATGAGGTGTCTGACCTGCCTTTAGAAGATCAAATGATGAAGGTGATTACCCGTTCAGGCTTGCAGGCTCATTTTGAAAAAGATGGCTCTGAACAGGGTAAAGGGCGACTTGAAAATATTGATGAATTGATTAATGCTGCCAGTCTATTTAAACAAGCGGAAACACAAATGGAAGTTGACTCCTTGCCGAGTGAGGCACAAGTCGTGGCTGAAGGAGTGGATTCGCAAGCACAACAAGACGGTACCTTATTGCAAACGCCTAAATACGACCATCCATTGGCGGATTTTCTCGCACAAGCTGCGTTGGAGGCGGGAGAGCAGCAAGCGGATGAGTGGGAATCCTCCGTACAACTGATGACACTTCATGCGGCAAAAGGGTTGGAATTTCCATTGGTGTGTATGATTGGTGTAGAGGAAGGTTTGTTTCCTTCACAACGTAGTTTTGAAGACCCAGAGCGATTGGAAGAGGAGCGACGTTTGGCGTATGTGGGTGTTACGCGCGCTGAAAAACAGTTGATCCTTACTTTTGCTAATCGTCGTCGAATGCATGGTTCAGAATTTTATCCTACGCCATCCCGTTTTATTAAAGAGATACCTGAATCATGTTTGGAATTTGTTCGTTTATCAGGTTCCGCACAACCTACGTTGAATGGTGGAGCACAGTATGGAATGATAAATTCGGTACAAAAAGTATTGGAAGAGGATAATAAAACGGGTTTTTGTGCTGGTGAACGCGTGTTTCATCAAAAATTTGGTGAGGGGGTTATTGTCGGAACGGAAGGCAGTGGTGAGCACGCTCGCGTGAATGTGCAATTTACTCACGCAGGCTCTAAATGGCTGGTGACGGCGTATGCTAATTTAGAGAAAAAATAAAAAAATAGGGGGTCGCTTGTAATTTATTAAAAGGTACGTAATATGAGACGGGAATTTATAGAAACTTGTTTTTAATCAATTAAAGGGGTACAGAATGTATAAGAAAATGGGATTTATTATTGCGAGTTCAGCATTATTAGCGGCTTGTTCAGGTACGAATGATTACACTCCAGCGGCTAGCGCAACGGGGGAAAATATGTATATTGCCGCGTGTGCGAGCTGTCATACAGGTGAATTCTCTCATTGGCAAATGACGCCTGAAGAAGCCAATGCGGGCTATGTGAAGAAAATGATTGCAGAAGGAACAATGGGAATGCCTGCTTTTCCAAATATAAAAGGTGAGCAGTTAGAAATATTGACGCAGTTTGTGCTGGAGAAGAACGCTAAATAATAATTGAGTGTGATTGGCGTATTTTATTAAGAAAGGCTTTGCATTTATCTGAATGCAAAGCCTTTTTTGCTTTTGAGTGGGTCGCCCAAATCCTCACATAGAAACACGAATCTAGCACAACCCTTTGAAAAACCTATGATTTTAAAATATTACACCGAACCTATGGGTGCGACTGCATATTTAAAAACCCTAGGTTTTCCAAATGCTTACACTATTTTTCACGTTGCTATGTAAGGATTTGGGGGGCGTTATTCCGTCGCACCTTTTAAAAACATGGTGTTGATCAGTTGTACGGTCTGGCTATTTTTGGGGATTAAATCAGCCAGTGTGTACTGTTTTAAGTGGGAGAGATATTTATCTTGCGCTTCAAATAAAATATCGGCAAGTTTACAGCCTTGTTTAATGTTGCACATAGGTTGCTCACAATTCACGGGCATTAAGGTGACCTCCATTAAGCTAATGATATCCGCAATAATAATTTCATCGGCTGGTCGTCCTAATCGAATGCCACCTTGTTTTCCTCTTATGGCATAAATAAACCCCGCTTTTGAGAGTTTTTGAACAATTTTCATTACATGGTCACGAGACATATCAAAGGCTTGCGTGACCTCTTTAATGGTGGAAAGTTCTTGGTCTTTTTTGACGGCAATATAGAGTAGGACTCTAAAGGCATAATCAGTATGCTTGGTTAATTTCATGGGGATTCTTCCTAAGTTTTGCTATCAAGCTATAAAAATTGACCTACATCAAGATATGCGTGTATATTATACAGATATATAACATGCATTAGCCTTGCATCTTTTCTTTTATTTGCATTAAAAAATTGCTACAGAATACATTATTCTGTAGCGTACATCAAACTTACCTAATCCGTATATAGAGAGGCTCTTGCAAAACTCGAAACGAAAACGAAGAATCAGTGGGTTACGGTACATTTTTTATCGTAAGTCATTGATTCTTGCTCATCGAAAAATAGTTTTGCAAGAGCCTCTAGAGTAAATATATTTACTCTGTCTGTGAATTAGAAACTTTATAAAGGAACGGCATTATGATCTCTGAAAAAACCTTAGAAATTGTTAAATCAACGGCACCTATTTTAGCCACAGAGGGTGAGGCGATTACGACACTGTTTTATCAAAAACTCTTTGCAAATCATCCTGAGTTAAAAAATATTTTTAATATGGCAAACCAAAGCAAGGGAGAGCAAGCGCGTGCTTTGGCCGATTCTATTTTTCAATATGCCGTTCATATTGATAAGCTAGAACTGTTAGGCGATGCAGTGGCTCGAATTGCGCATAAACATGCCAGTTTACAGGTTGCACCAGAGCATTACCCTATTGTGGGTCGTTTTTTATTAGAAGCGATTCAAGAGCATTTGTCTTTAGCATCGGATGATCCCGTTATTATCGCTTGGGAAGAGGCCTATGGCGCACTTGCGGCTATTTTTGTAAATACGGAAGAGAGAATTTATCAAGAAAATGAGGCCAAGTTCGGTGGTTGGCGCGGTGATCGTGAATTTATCATTTCAGAGGAAAAAGAAGAGGGTGGGGGGATTAAGTCGTTTTATTTGAATGCCAAAGATGGGAAGCCGATTGCGACATTTAAACCAGGCCAGTATGTTGGTGTAAAAGTACGGCCTCGTGATAGTGAGTTTACCGCCATTCGTCAATACTCACTGTCGAATGCGCCCAATAACCATACCTATCGTATTACAGTTCGTGCTGAAACACACGCTGGAAACCCCGATGGTGTGGTCTCTCATTTCTTGCAATCGTTGCAGGTAGGAGACTCTTTGTTGTTACAAGCGCCTACAGGTGATTTTGTGATAAAGCACCCTAAAAATGATTTGGTTTTTATTGCAGGCGGGGTGGGCATTACCCCTTTAATTAGTATGCTCTTGGCTAAGATTGAACAAGAAGAAGATGTGTCTAAAGTTACCTTTATTCAATGCTGCCGTGACAAAAATCATCATATTTTTGCAAAGGAGCTGAAAGCATTACAAGCTCAATATGGCTTTCGTTATTTTGTAAGTTATGAAAAAGGATCAGGATCAGGAGCAGATGTGGAGGGGTATTTAACTAAGGAAATTTTGAATCAATGGCTAGAAAATAAACAAACAGAGGTGTATTTTTGCGGCCCTAAATCGTTTATGGCCGCGATTAATCACACCTTACAAACGATTGGTTTTAAAGAGAATCAGCTGCATTATGAGATATTTGGCCCAACGCTTACACTTGCGGAATAGTTGTTTTTTAGCAAGTTAATTTGGCTTATGTCGTGACTTAATAGACAAAAATTCTTACTCTAGAGTACCCTATCTTGAGTAAGCTCAATTCGCCTTGTCCCCCCTCTTTGTTTTTTTAGGGGCAGCTTGGGTTTAATTTATATTTAAATTAAAGTAGTATGGTTAAACCTCAAAACTTCAATGTTTTGTATCACTTAGAGGGCTTTGCCATGAATAAGAACAGCATTCAGTTTCAGTTAATTTTTCCGATTGTTATTTTAGGTGTTCTTTTTTCGGTTGTATTTGCATGGTGGGTGCCTAATGCGGTAAAGGAAAATGTGATTGAACAGGCGGTCACGAGTGCCAAGCAAACTACTCAGCAATATAAAGTTTTGCGCGGTTATTATGTTAAAAATATAGTCTCTCCAACAAAACAGCAAAATGCCATGCAATTTGGCATTGATCATGCCGACAACCCTAAGATGCTTCCTTTACCAGCGACAATGATTTTAGACCTAAGCAAATTGCTTGAAAAAGAGGGGGTTTATATCTCGCTTTACAGTAAGTATCCTTTTTCAAATCGTAAAAATCGTACTTTAGATGCGTATCAAAAAGAGGCCTGGGAGGCGTTACAAGATCCTAAAGCGGTTATGACTAAGGTTGAAACAAATACTGAAGGTCGCCAGATGATTCGTGTGGCTGTGGCTGATACTATGTCGGCACAGGGCTGTGTTAATTGTCATAACTCTCATAAAGACTCACCTAAAACAGACTGGAAGCTAGGGCAGACCCGTGGCGTATTAGAGGTAAAACAAGACATTACTTCAGAATTAGAGAGTGGAATTCTTCTTGGTCGACTGGTTGCGTTGGCGGTGTTGATAATGATGATTTTGGTTATTATTGTGCTGTACTTAACGTATCAACGTAAAGTGGCCAAAAAATTAAATGTGGCGGTAAAAGTTGCCCAAAATATGTCTAATGGTAACTTTGAAACGCAATTTTCATCAAATGGTAAAGATGAAGTCTCGCTGTTTTTACAAGATTTGCAAGCAACACAGAGCAGTGTTGGTAATACCATTAATGAATGTGTTTCAGTCATGAAAAATATGGCCAATGGGGAGTTCGAGCAGCGTGTGATGGCAAATGTTTCGGGTAAGTTAGCAGAGCTAAAAGAGGGTATTAATCTTTCAGTGGATGAAATAAGTGGCACGATGCAAGCTCTTAAGCAAGTGACTACCCAAATGCGAGAGGGTCATTTTACAAATGAACTCTCTTTTAAAGCGAATGGTGAGTTTAAGGTCATGATTGATTCTGCGATTGCAGCAATGGACAGTATTCATACTTCCATTACTGATATTTCAAATGTGATGGAGAAGGTGCAAAAAGGGGAGTTCACACATCGTGTTACCGTGGAGGCTAAAGGGGATTTACTTCATTTAAAAGCGTTGATTAATAACTCAATGGATGCACTTGAAGATGCCATTTCAGAGATTAATCGAGTGGTTAGCTCGCAAGCGGGTGGCGATTTAACACAGCAGATTCAGGGCGACTTTCAAGGGTCTTTGGGTGAGCTTAAAATTGCGATTAATAAAACGTCTAAAAAGTTAAATGAAACTGTCTTTGAGGTCGTCAGTTCATCTCATAATATCCTAAACATCTCATCTCAAGTGGCTTCAGGTAATCAAGATTTGAGTCGTAGAACCAGTGAACAGGCTGCAACTCTAGAAGCCACCTCCTCTTCTATGGAGGAGATGACGGCAACGGTTTCACAAAATTCAGAATCCTCTCATGAAGCCCATCAAATTGTGGAAGAGGCGATTGAAAAAGCCAATACCAGCGTGACTGTCGTGAATAAGACGATGGACTCAATGGAGGCCATTTCTGAATCAAGCCAGCAAATTTCTGAAATCATTAGCCTTATTGATTCGATTACCTTTCAAACCAATCTTTTAGCATTAAATGCCGCTGTTGAAGCCGCGAGAGCGGGTGAGCATGGTCGAGGGTTTGCGGTGGTCGCATCTGAGGTTAGATCATTAGCACAAAAATCAGCGGATGCTTCTAAAGACATTAAAGCGCTAATTGAAGACAGTGGTATTAAGGTGGCTGATGGCTCTAAGTTTGTGAGACAAACCGCGGAGGCATTAGAAAACATGAACGAATCGATCAAACTTATGGGAACCATTATTGGTGATATTTCACAGTCGTCTAGTGAGCAATTAACAGGTATTACGCAGATTAACAGGTATTACGCAGATTAACAGTGCGGTAAATAGCATGGATGAAGTGACGCAACAAAATAGTCATATGGTAGAGGAGAGTACGGCAGCGGCGGTAGAGCTGAATAAACTCGCTACTCAAATGAGCGAATTAATGCGCTTCTTTAAAATAAAATAGGGTTATATTGTAGGGTATAAGTTCACTTACCCTACAAATTTTACAAGTACTTATTTGGAAAGAATACGAGCTATTTTCTGGATACTTTTGACATACGCATTGACCAGTTCTGTACGCTTACTTTCAGCGATGTCTAAATCGCTGTTGTTATCAATAAAAAAAGGTTCTGAAATTAAGCAAGGGGCATTGGTTTGTTTGAGAAGATAGCCACCTCTGTCTTCGGTGGTTTTGGCTTTAATGCCTCGGTCGGTTAACCCTAGCGCTTTGACCAAGTTTTTATCCAGTACTTTGGCGAATTTTTTTCCTTTTTTAGAGCGATGATAAAATAGCACTTCGGTGCCTGTTGCTTTGGTATTAAAAGCATTGCAGTGCAAGCAGATAATAAAATCAGGACTTAGGGCGTTAATATCGTCTGGTAATGTGCTGTAAGTACGGCGGTAGATGCGCTGTATTTTTACTTTTTTGCAGTCAGAGAGTGCCGCTTCAATTTCCAGTGCTAATTGTTCGTTGTAATCAAATTCAGATAGATGTTGGTCATTATTTACGGCTCCAGGGGAGTTTTTTTTGTGGCCAATAACTAATGCGCAGGTTTTGATTTTTTTCATGGTGTCACTTCCTTTTTTTTTGAAATCAATCGTTATAAAGCATAGGATATTTCATTGTAACACGAGTTTAAGTACTATTTAGTACGGGTGTTGAAGGGGCTTTGAATGGGTATTTTGAATCGCTTTAAATTTTCTTCCCCCCCCCACTGTTTTATACAGGGGGGGGAAGAAAATTTGGATTTGCTGAATTCAAGTCATAAGTGCATAACCGAGTAAAGTTTTTTGGTTGATGCCAGTCAGTTCTTCGAAAACCTCGTAAGGGGTTTTATATCCCAAACATTTTCTGGGTCGGCTATTGAGCTTGTGAACGGCATCAAAAACTTGCTTCTTGGTCACATCAACCAGTTCCATTGATTTAGGGAAATACTGCCTTAATAACCCATTGGCATTCTCATTTTGACCCCGTTCCCATGAATGATAGGGTTTGGCAAAATAAGTGTCGCAATCTAGTGTTTTTGCCACTTCTTCATGGTAAGCGAACTCCTTTCCATTATCGAATGTCAGTGTCTTTACGAAGCGTTTTAATGGCTGAAATAAGCGGAGCATGGTATCGGTAACATGCCGTGCTTTTTTACCTCCTGTGGGCATGGCTAGGCGTAATTTCGACTTCCTTTCGTCCAATGTTACTATCGCGCCTTTATGGTTTTTGCCAATAATGGTATCGCCTTCCCAGTGACCCACTTGTTCACGATTATTGGCTTCTTCTGGGCGCTCATCAATATCCACGCGATTCGGTATGCCGTGATGACTGCGGTTGTGGGCAGAACCATAACGTTTTCGATAGGTCTTGTTTTGATGGCGTAAATGCGTATACAAATGACCTCCTGAACGCTTGTCTTTCAAAATGTGCTGGTAGATCGTTTCATGGTGCAAGTCCACAAGGCCTTCTTTTTTCAGCCAGCCACAAACCTGTTCAGGACTCCAGTCCTGCTCAAGATAAACATTAATCGTTTCCTTGATTTCTGGCGTGATCTTAATCGCTTTGGGCTTTTCTTTATGTCGCGTCTGAGTAAGATTATGGGCTTGCTGGTGGCGATAGCCTCGCTTTCCAGTGTTGCGCACTATCTCCCGCGAAAGCGTGCTTTGTGAACGCCCTAATACCTGTGCAATTTTATTCAGGGAGCGCCCCTCTCGTCTCTCAGTTTCGATATAATACCTTTCTTCAAGGCTCAAGTGTTTATAGCCCATGGCTAACCTCCGCAAATAGTTTGGTGACTGCTTGCGTAGATTAACACTTGGGTCTTGTCTCAAACACAAATATTACGCATGGCAGCCACTGCGTGGAGGTTATGCACTTATCATACGAATTCAGGT
>WFPP01000002.1 GCA_015487495.1 Thiomicrorhabdus sp. | reverse complement strand
TGAGCATCATCTGTTTTAGTGTCTCTTGGTCTGGGTGCATTCGAATGGATTCCGCTAAGTATTGATAGCTGGCCTCATCGTTTGCAATCAGTTTGCCCATTTTAGGTAAAATATTAAACGAGTAAAAGTCATAAAACTTAGCAAACAGTGGTTGAGTGACTTTGGAAAACTCTAAAATCATTAACTGTCCACCCGGTTTTAAAACGCGGTACAACTCTTCTAATGCTTTGTCTTTATTGGTGACATTTCGCAAGCCAAATGCAATGGTGGCGAGATCAAACGTATTGTCTGGAAAAGCTAGGGCTTCGGCATTGGTAATCGTGTATTCCACATTGCCAGCAATGCCGGCATTAATCAGCCGGTCACGTCCAACGCGCACCATGCTTTCGTTAATGTCGGCCAAGACCACCT
This sequence comes from Thiomicrorhabdus sp., assembly GCA_015487495.1. GTDB lineage: Bacteria > Pseudomonadota > Gammaproteobacteria > Thiomicrospirales > Thiomicrospiraceae > Thiomicrorhabdus. The sequence goes on along the minus strand of WFPP01000002.1, from coordinate 12,413 downwards.
TGCCCTCTTTGCCAACACGTTTGGCAAACTCCTTGGTTAAATCCCCCGTGCCACCCGCTAAATCTAATACCACCTTACCCGGACGAATACCACTGAGCTCAATGGTATGACGTTTCCATAAACGATGCACACCAAGCGACATCACATCATTCATAATATCGTAGTTGCCAGCAACGGAGTCAAATACACCTTTGACTTTTTTGACTTTCTCTTCGATTGGAACGTCTGAAAATCCAAAATCGATGGTGGGTTTATTTTGACTCATGTTACCGTTCCTTTTGTGGTGCTTTTTTGTGGTAATTTGTTAGTGGTGCTTTGCTTTCAGCTTTTCTAAGTCAGGGTGGGTGTGTCCTGCTCGCATTAAGCGCCTTAAATAATCTGTCCAATAATCGGTTTGGTGTTGGCCTAAATCGTATAGGCGTTCCCAAGTGTAAATCCCCGTATCGTGCCCATCATCAAAGTGCAGTTTAATCGCGTAATTGCCCACAGGTGTGATGTCGGTAATCGTCACCTCTTGTTTATCCAGTTGCAGCACCTCTTGCCCCGGTGCATGTCCCGTTACTTCGGCAGATTGCGAATAGACGCGTAAAAACTCATAGGGGAGTTTAAATATTTTCTTCCCCCCTGTGTTTGTGCCAGTCTCGTCATCAAAATGTATTTCCAGTATACGTGAAGTCTGGTGTAGTTTGATTTGCGTTGGAATTTGCACAATAATGGCTCTCTTTAATGGCTCTCTTTTGTTGTTTTTCTTTTGTGTAGGGGGGTTACAATATATATTGCGATAAATCCTGGTTGACGGCAAGTTCGCCTAAACGCTCTTCAACAAAATGTTTGCTGACTTCAAATTTAGAACCCGATAAATTAGGTGCATCAAAAGAGACTTCTTCCAGCAGGCGTTCTAGTACGGTATGTAGGCGGCGTGCTCCAATATCTTCTGTGTTTTCATTTACTTGAAATGCAATTTCAGCCAAGCGTTGAATGCCTTCTTCGGTAAAAACAAGCTCCACACCTTCGGTTTTCATTAAAGCCACGGCTTGTTGCGTTAATGAGGCAGTGGGTTCGGTTAATATTCGCACAAAATCTTCTACTCGTAGAGATTGCAATTCCACCCGAATGGGCAAACGTCCTTGCAATTCGGGAATAAGGTCTGACGGTTTGGAAAGATGAAATGCGCCTGATGCAATAAATAAAATATGGTCGGTTTTAATCATGCCATATTTGGTGGTGACGGTATTGCCTTCAATTAGGGGCAGTAGGTCACGCTGTACCCCTTCACGGGAAACGTCTCCCCCTCCTGTGTCTTGGCGTTTGGCAACTTTATCGATTTCATCAATAAAGACAATGCCGTTTTGTTCAACACTTTCAATGGCTTGGGCTTTGATTTCTTCTTCGTTAAGCAAGTTCTGCGCTTCTTCTTCCGTGAGGGCTTTTAAGGCTTTTTTAATGGTCAGTTTGCGTTTCTCTTTTTTGCCTTTTCCCAAGCCTTCAAACATGCCTTGCAATTGTTGTGTCATCTCTTCCATACCCGGTGCGCCCATAATTTCAATGTGTTTGGGAGCCGCATTGAGTTCGAGTTCAATTTCTTTGTCATTTAACGCCCCTTCTCGTAAACGTTTACGAAATTTTTGGCGCGTATCAGCCATGTTATCGTAACTTTCTTCCTCTCGACCACGGGCAGGGGGGAGTAAAATATCTAAAATACGTTCTTCGGCGACATCTTCGGCTTTGCGTTGCATGCCCTTCATTGCTTGTTCGCGAGTGAGTTTCATGGCATTTTCAACGAGATCACGAATAATGGAGTCAACATCACGTCCAACGTAACCCACTTCGGTAAACTTGGTGGCTTCAATTTTTAAAAAAGGAGCGTTGGCCAGTTTGGCAAGGCGGCGTGCAATTTCGGTCTTACCGACACCGGTTGGCCCAATCATTAAAATGTTTTTTGGTGTGACTTCATGACGCAGCTCTTCAGATAATTGATTACGGCGCCAGCGATTACGTAACGCAATGGCCACAGCACGTTTTGCATCGGCCTGCCCAACAATATGTAAATCTAAGCTGTGTACAATCTCTTTAGGGGTCATCATTTGTTGTGTTTGTCCTTTAAAGTCGAGTATTACGATTAAATCAGAGGGGGGGAGAAAATTCCCCCCCTTTTTTTCTGTTGCCCAAATATGTTTACGAAAGGGGTCATTATAAATTAAAAAACACGGCATTTTTCAGGATTCCACCGCCATTTTGATTGAAAAGCCTTGATGGTGTTTGCGTATTTAGAGTTGTCGTGCTAAATTCAGCTAAAATGAATGCATTGTGAATGCTTGCTTGTTTAAGGAGTGGCTAATGTATAAGTCAATAAAAATTGAAAACTTTACTGCTTTTGATTCTCTTGAAATACAGTTTTCTCCAGGAATGAATATCTTTATTGGCGAAAATGGAACGGGTAAAACGCATGTTCTTAAAGTTACTTTATGCGGCGAGTGATATTACGGAGAGTAAAAAAGGTCTTGCTGAAAAGGTCAATAAAGTATTTTTGCCATCTAAGGAGCAGATAGGTCGTTTGGTGAAACGTTCGGCGAAGAGCAGTAAAGGATTTGTCGAGTGGGTTCGGGAACAAGGTATAGAGGGTGGTACAAAAGAAGAGATCAACATGCGGCTTTCTATGACCAGTCATACTAAAGACCCCGATCAAGCGACCCTCTCAAGAGCACATCGGCGTTGGATGGAGCTTCCGGTCAAATTCGTTTATATCCCAGTAAAAGATATGATGGCGAATGTACCAGGGTTTCGTGCATTGTACTCTCAGTGTCATATTCATTTTGAGGAGGTCTATCCAGATATTATTGATCGGGTTTTTCTCCCCGCTTTAAAAGGTCAGCCTGACAGGGATAGAAAAAGAATATTGGAGTTATTGCAAGAGGCGATGGAAGGTAAGGTCATTACCAAAAATGAGGAGTTTTTTCTAAAAAACAAACAGGGAGAACTTGAGTTTACGTTATTAGCCGAAGGCATTCGTAAGCTGGCACTGCTTTGGGTTTTAATTCAGAACGGAACGTTGCTGAAAGGATCAATGCTTTGTTGGGATGAGCCTGAAACCAATTTAAACCCTCGCTTAATGAAGACTGTTATTTCAATTTTAATTGAATTACAACGAATGGGGGTTCAGGTGTTTTTATCGACGCATGATTATGTCATTCTTAAAGAGTTAGATCTACAAACAGAAGAAAAGGACAGCGTTAAATACCATGCTTTTTCGCGCGATGAATCAAGTGCTGAAATTGTGGTAAACAGCACCGATCACTATTTAGACATTAGCCCCAATGCGATTGATGAAACGTTTGGGGATTTGGTGGATCGAGAGATTACACGTTCCATGGGCGGGAGTTAAGGCATGGTTTTAACGGAGGGGAAGCTTGAATTTGATTTTTCAAATGCCATTCAAGCGTTTAAGTTTGATGAAGTAGATAAAACGTCATCTCACTATCATGGGGCAACTCATTTCGGCATGAAATCCGTTGACCTTAATGATGATGCTCTGATTTTAACCATTATGCATCGCTTGAAACAAAAGCTCCCTATCGGTTTGAAACCTGTGCGTTGGCAAAATGAACTTCTTCGGAGCGTTGTCGTTGTCAATATGGCGAAGTGGAATGTTCACTTTCCTGAGTGGCCAGTGGTTCGAGTTTCATGAAATTAAATGTAAGAAAAAACATGACAATAAAATTCACAAAAATGCAGGGCTTAGGGAATGATTTTATGGTGGTGGATGCGATTCATCAATCCATAAAATTCTTCCCCCCCCTTGTTCAAAAATGGGCAGATCGTCATTTTGGTGTTGGTTTTGACCAACTATTGGTGGTGGAAGAAGCGACCCAAGAGGGGGTGGATTTTCGCTATCGAATTTTTAATGCCGATGGTTCAGAGGTTCAGCAGTGTGGCAATGGTGCGCGGTGTTTTGCGCGTTTTGTGGTGGATAAAGGCCTAACCGATAAAACAGAAATTAAGGTCGAAACGGCATCGGGTGTGATTGTGCTGTATCTAGAGGAGAACGGTTGGGTGCGTGTGAATATGGGAGCACCTGATTTTGCACCAGAGCGTTTGCCTTTTTTAAATACGAATCCGCAGGCGAACTATACGCTAGAGGTATTGGGTGAATCGGTCACACTGGGGGCAGTTTCAATGGGGAACCCTCATGCAGTGTTGCTGGTAGAAAAGGTTGAAGCGGCCAGAGTGGATACACTGGGTGCGGCGATTGAATCGCACGACTGTTTTCCCGAGCGGGTTAATGTTGGGTTCGCCCAAAAAATAGACCGTCAACACATCGCGTTGCGTGTGTATGAACGTGGAGCAGCGGAAACCTTGGCGTGTGGTACGGGGGCGTGTGCTGCAATGGTGATATTAAGAGCTTGGGGTTTGGTGGATGAATCGGTTACGGTAACGCTTCCAGGTGGGTCGTTATTAATTCGTTGGCGTGGTAAAGAGGGTGATCCGGTGTGGATGAGCGGTCCTGCGATAACCGTATTTGAAGGAGAAATTGTTGAATGACAAAACAGGTTTTGCATGCAGAAGAGGTGGTGAATTATTTAGACCAAAATCGTATGTTTTTTCATGCGTGTCCTAATTTGCTGGATGAATTGAGCATTCCTCATCCTAAGACCGGAAAAGCGGTGTCGTTATTAGAGCGTCAAGTGCATCAATTACGAGAACAGCGTGATGCTTTAAAAGTGGAAGTGGATACCCTGATGAATATTGCGGGCGAAAATGGCCAGTTATTTTTAAAGGTTCAGGCATTTACTAAAGCATTGATGGCGACTCAAACGGAACAGGAAGCGGTGGATTGTATTTATGCCCAAATGTCGGAGCGGTTTCAGGTTGAGCATATAGCGATGGTGTCTTGGGATATGCCTAAGAGCTGTTTAAATGGGTTAACTCAGTTGGGCATGAGCCAAACTTGGGCGGAAACCCTAAAGGGCAGTTTGGAAGCAGGTAAGCCCGCGTGTGGTTTTTTAGAGAATGAGTGGCAAAAAGGCTTGTTTCATACTAAATCCTCTATGAAGTCGGTGTGTCTTTTACCATTGGGCGATAAAAACGTATGGGGTGTGTTGGCATTAGGATCACAGACCGAGCGTTTTGACCCTAACTTGGGAACGTATTTTTTAACCATAATGGCGGAATTGGTGTCGGCCAAATTGAATCATCTCTTTTCAAATGATTAAGGTGTTGTCTGGTGTGTTTTTAAAAATGGGAGTCCCTTGATGGTTGATGGTTTGAGTGCTTTTTTAAGACATCTGCAAGTGCAAAATAAATCGGTGCATACGGTCTCCAGCTATCAACGAGACATTGAGGGATTTTTGGCATTTTATCTTTCGGATGAGTTACCCGATGTCATCATTGAATCGGCATCGAAGGTGTATTCGTCAATGCATTTCTCAGATTGGCAGGTGGTGGATTCGGAGGCTATTCGAGCTTTTTTAGCGTTTCGTTCGCAACATGGAATCAGCGCTCGAACTTTGGCAAGGCAGTTATCGGCAATTCGCTCTTTTTACGATTATTTGGTGCGAGAAGGACGCGTGTTAAAAAATCCAGCCAAGGGCCTTAAAGCGCCTAAACAGCCACAACCGTTGCCTAAAAGCCTAGATGTTGATTGGACACAAACCTTGCTGGAGCAACCGATTGAGACATGGCAAGATATTTGTAATCAAGCGGTTTTTGAATTGCTGTACTCCGCAGGGTTGCGTGTGTCGGAGTGTGTCATGCTGGATTTATCGCCCGGATTGGATGAACTGGATTCAGGCTGGGTACGAGTACTTGGAAAAGGAGGAAAAGAGCGACTTGCTCCTGTAGGCTCTAAGGCGAAACAAGCCATTTATGACTGGTTGGCCATTCGTTCTGAGTATGCGACGTCAGAAGAAATCGCGGTTTTTGTCAATCGTCGAGGTCGTCGCCTAGGGGTGCGTTCTATTCAGTTGCGACTGGATCAACGTACTTTGAAAGCAGGATTGCCGACCAAAATGTCCCCACACCGGTTACGTCACGCTTGTGCAACGCATGTATTGGAGTCCAGCGGGGACTTGCGTGCGGTACAAGAGATGTTGGGACATGCCAATTTATCTTCAACGCAGATTTACACTAAGTTGGATTTACAGCATTTAGCTCAGGTGTATGATCAAGCGCACCCAAGGGCAAAAAGAAATAAGAAATAAATCTTTATTTTCATTTAAAATACCTCCATTAATTTTTTTTATACTTGGTCTCACTGGCATGAGACACGTTTTGATAAAAAATAATTTCCCGGCTTGGTGTTACAGGCGTCGAGTTCTTTGTGTCGCACTGGTATGATGCAACGGTCGGGTGTTTTTTTGTGTTTAGAGGGCTTTAGTGTAAAGTGCTCATTTTTTGTTTAAAGGAAATTGTATGTCATTTCGAGGAACCACTATTTTATGCGCCAAGCGCAATGGTGAAATGGTTATTGGTGGCGATGGGCAAGTGACATTGGGTCATGTGGTTATGAAGGGAAATGCCCGTAAGGTTAGACGCTTGCACCATAATCAAGTTTTGGCTGGGTTTGCAGGTGCAACTGCGGATGCTTTTACCTTGTTTGAACGTTTTGAAGCGCGTTTGCAAACACATAATGGTCAATTAATGCGTGCTGCAGTGGAAATGGCGAAAGATTGGCGTACTGATCGTGCATTGCGTAAGCTTGAGGCGATGATGTTGGTGGCAGATAATGAAAATATGTTATTGATTTCAGGAACAGGTGATGTCATTGAGCCACAAGAGGATTTTATTGCGATTGGCTCAGGCGGAAGTTATGCCCATGCTGCGGCGCAAGCCCTTATGGCAAATACGGCTTTATCGGCACGCGAAGTGGTGGAAAAATCGCTGAACATTGCGGGTGATTTATGCATTTATACGAATCATAACTTAACAATTGAAGCGTTGAGTGAAAAAGAGTAACTCTATTGCTTACTAGGCAGTGGCTTGTAATACGGTAGCACTCTGGTATTGGCCTTTTTGGGGGCTGACGGGGTTGTTGTTTTACGATTTAGGGATTCTTGTTTGAGAAGGCGAGATAGACAAGGTGGGTGTATTTCTCCTTTTTTATCTGTGCTTTTTTTGTGCAAAGGTCTAACTTAATTTACAGAAGGAGAAAAAAGATGGCGGAGAGTCAAGAGAAACAACAGGGTACAGGAGAAAAAGTGTTTGAATCCATTTTATGGAACAGCCGTTTTATTGTGTTAGTTGCTGTGGTTGCCAGTTTAATTACGGCATTCTCTATTTTTTATTTAACGGCAATTGATGTGTATTACACCATCTCACACTTGGCACACTATCATGCCTTGCCTGATTCAGAGCGTGCCTTGTTAAAATCCCAAACCATTGCACATGTGGTGGGATCGGTTGATGGGTTTTTATTGGGAGCCATTATGTTGATTTTTTCACTGGGTCTGTATGAACTGTTTATCTCTAAAATTGATGTGGCAGGAACCAAGCATGGTGCCAGCAATATTTTGTTTATTAACTCCTTGGATGAGTTAAAAGACCGTTTGGCAAAAGTGATTGTATTGATTTTAATTGTGATGTTTTTTGAGCAGGCCATTTTCTTGAAGCCGACTGAAATCATTGATCTTTTGTACTATTCGTTAGCTATTTTACTGGTATCAGGCTCATTGTATTTGTCGCATAAGGCATTTCAAAAATAAGCGATTTAATCAGCATTTTCTTGGGTAATAACGAAATTTTGTTACCAAAAACCCGTTATGGCATTAACGCCATAACGGGTTTTTTTATGGGAAAATGTTAAGGATTTCAATTTCTTGTAAGAGCTTATGGAGTGCGCCGCTGTTTTGTTGAAAGCTTTGGTGGGCTTTTTGCCCGCGTTTTTTGCAGGTTTCAGGGTGTTGTGAGAGCTTAATCAGTTGTTCGGCCAGTGCCTCAACTGAGGGGGTAATGGTGACCGCTTTTTCAGCGGTGAAGGTTTCAAATAGGGCTTGTAGGTTACTGTAAAACGGGCCAGAGAGTACGGGTTTTTTAAGGGCGGCAGGTTCTAAAATGTTATGCCCTCCAAAAGGCACAAGGCTACCACCAATAAAGGCCACATCGCAACAAGCAAACCAGAGCAACAGTTCGCCAATGCTGTCGGCAAGGTACACTTGTGTATCAGGAGTGATAGGCTGGTTTAAGCTGCGCTGGGCAACGGTGAGGCCAGATGCTTTAATTTGGTGCGCCACTTCATCAAAACGATCAGCATGGCGTGGAACAAGTATTAATAGGGGGGGAGAATTTTTTGAGTGCGTTGTTTGAGCAATGAGTTGTTGGTGTGCTTGAAGCATTAATTGCTCTTCAGAATCGTGATGATTTTCTGGGTGGGCATGTGTGCTGGCAGCAACCCAAATAAATCGTTGATTGAGATGTTGCTTGGCTTTCCATTGTAAGGCTTGTGCTTGTAGGGTAGAGGGCAGTTCTAAATCAAATTTTAAGTTTCCTAGAGTTTTAATTTTTTCAGGCTGTGCCCCTAATTGTTGAAAGTGTTGAGCGTCTATCGGAAACTGGGTGGCAATAAATCGGGTTTGGTTTAAGGCATTTTTAAGCATCTCTCCTCCCCATTTTTGATAGGCAAGAAACGATTTTTTCTTAAGGCGAGCATTAATTAAAATAATGGGAATATTGCGTTCAGTACAGGCCTGGTAGAGGTTTGGCCAAATTTCAGTTTCAACCATAATCACCAGTTTGGGCTGAATTTGGTTTAAAAACCGATGAATGGCAAAACGGTAATCGTACGGAATCATTTGGTGCTGAATTTTAACGGGAGCAAATTGCAGTGCTTGCAGTGCACCTTGGGTTGAGCCACTGGTTAGGGTTAAGGGAAGGTTGGGATAGCGTGTTTTTAGTTTGGAAAGTAAAGGAAAAATAGAACGTGTTTCACCAACAGACACGGCATGAATCCAGATTCCACCCGTTTGAAAAGAGTGTGGGTTGAAGCCAAAACGCGCTCGAAAACAGGCAGGGATGTTTGGTTGGTTGGGTGAGGAGTTTACTGCTTTACGGCAACGCTTCCAGCCAGAATAGGCGACAAACGGCAAGGCTAATGAGATGAGGAGGCGGTAGGTAAAGAGTTTCATGCCGTTTTACCAAGGTTATCCGTTTAAGTCGTATATTTGAATAACGCCTATGATGGTATTTTCTCCCCCCCCTTGACCTTCAACCAGCAGGGTTGCAATTTTGTGAGTATTCATCAATTCTTCAGCTTCGGTTAAGCGGGCTTCACCTGAGATGGTTTTGGGGTTGTGTCCCATAATGTCTTTTGCGGTGAGTGCCATAAAGTGAGCACCATCGCTTTCCATATGGCGACGTAAATCGCCGTCGGTAATAATGCCTTTGCCTTGATCGACAATGCATAGTCCTAAACGCCCTTCATTCATTGTATGAATCACCTCTTTCATTGGCGCATCGCTTGAAATAAAGGGGAGGTTTTTGTGTTTCATTTCGTGCTTGACGCGTGTTAATAATTTACGACCAAGGCTGCCACCAGGATGAAAGCGGGCAAATTCATGTGGTTGAAAGTTTCGTGCCTCCATTAGTGCCACAGCGAGAGCATCTCCCATCACCAGCGTCGCGGTGGTGGAAGAGGTGGGGGCAAGTTGATGTGGGCAGGCCTCTTTGGGAACGGCGATGTTTAAGTGAAAGTCGGCATTTTGCGCCAGAGTGGAGTTAGGGTTATTGGTCATTGCAATGACCACGTTGCCGTTGTCTTTTAAAAAGGGCATAAGGCGAATGACTTCTTCGGTTTCACCTGAGTTTGAAAGAGCTAAAAAGACATCCTCGGGTGAGACCATGCCTAGGTCACCATGAAAGGCTTCTCCTGGGTGCATAAAAAAACAGGGGGTGCCGGTACTGGCAAAGGTGGCCATGATTTTTTTACCAATGAGCCCCGATTTTCCCATACCACAAATCACCACGCGGCCTTGGGTGTTGAGGATGGCTTGAACACTGTGGTTAAACTCTTCGCTCAGTTGAGAGGCGAGGTTTGCAATGGCCTCTGCTTCAATTTTAAACACCTGTTTGGCGGTAGTTTGGTAGTCTGTAATGGGGGTGGATGACATAATAATCCTCCTTAAAATGAGTAAGCAATGTGCAGGCTGTGAAAATCGGTGCCTGGGTTGGGCATTTCAATACCTGCATTGGAGATATGTAGGTAACGGTAGCCTATTTCAAGTTGTTTGTGCTTTATGCCAAACCCAAAAATACTGCCAAATTGGAACTGGGTGGACTTGTATTCATCCTCAATGGTGATGTCGTTGAGCAACATTAGACCGCCTCCCATTTCAATAAAAGGGGTGTAGGTCATGTGCTTGGGTTGGTAGTGAAACACTGGCGTGACTCCCAGAATATAGCCCGACTGGTTTTTTGGGTTGTCCTGCGTTGACCACCAGCGTTGCAAACTGGCTTCAAGCCGGCCTACAATATTCCATGCATTGCCTTCGTATACGCTGTCTTTCCAGTCGGCACCGATTGCGATTCGAAATTGTTCGGTACTTCGGTCGGCACCATAGTCGAGACTTAAGGTCTGTTTTTGGGTATTAAGACTGGGGTCGAGTGTACAAGGAGCGGTATTTTGATAACAGGCCAGGCCAAATGAACCAAGAGCACCTAAAATGGCAAAGGGCATGAGGTCATTGTTCTCTTGTTTGGCTTGAGCAGGGGGGGGTAAAAATAGACTGAAAACAATTGCAATAACGGCAGTGTTGAAAAAGCGGGCTTTTGAAGCGACCATCTGGTGTAATCCTGATAAAATAGTGCGATTATTTTAGTCTAAATGAACCTCTTTGTGGGAACAGAATTGGTATGAACCCTTATGCATGATTTTTCTAAGTCAAAAATTTTAGTGGTAGGCGATGTCATGCTTGACCAGTATTGGACCGGCCGGGCAGGGCGTATTTCGCCTGAAGCGCCTGTGCCAGTGGTAAAAGTGGCGGATAAAGAACTGCGTGCGGGGGGCGCGGCGAATGTGGCACTTAATATTGCTGCCTTGGGTGCAACCGCACACCTGATTGGCGTGGTTGGCAAAACCGCGAGTGGGGCAGTGGATGAACACGGCCAACAGCTTGAAGCCATTGTGACCGAGGCCGGTGTTGAATGCAGTTGGGCGTTATCGGACAGTGGTACGATTTGCAAACTTAGGGTATTAAGCCATCATCAGCAGTTGATTCGCATGGACTTTGAACAGCCCGTGCCAGACGCACCGGCGTTGTCTTTGGTTGAACTGGTGGCAGATAACGTGGCGGACTACGACGTCTTGGTTCTGTCGGATTACGCCAAAGGGGCATTGCAATTTGTGGAAAAAATGATTTCGATTGCGGTTGCAGCCAATGTTCCAGTCTTGATTGATCCTAAAGGGCAGGATTTTTCTCGTTACCAAGGCGCAACCTTAATTAAGCCGAATCAAAGTGAGTTTGAGGTCATTGTGGGTGAGGCGCAAACGTCTGAAAATATTGTTAAAAAAGCCGAACAACTTATTACGCAGTTGGATTTGGAGGCATTGCTGGTCACACGAAGTGAGCATGGCATGGCACTGGTGACAAAACAGGATGCACCCTATTTGTTGCAGTCTCAGGCGCAAGAAGTGTTTGATGTGACGGGGGCGGGTGATACCGTGATGGCGGCGTTGGCAACCGGCTTTGCTTCGGGTATGACCCTGCAAAATGCGGTGCATTTAGCCAGTCAGGCGGCCAGTATTGTGGTGCGCAAAGTGGGGACGTCTACCGTGTCGAAAGCGGAGCTGGATGAGTCGATTAAAGCTTCTATGCGACACAAGGGTTATGTGGCTTTAAATGAAGAGGCGTTGCTTGAACTGGTTAAGGCCGCACAGCACTCTGGTGAGCGGGTGGTGATGACGAATGGGTGTTTTGACTTGTTGCACAGCGGGCATGTTCGCTATTTAAATGAGGCGGCCAAATTGGGCGAACGCTTGATTGTGGCGGTTAATTCCGATGCTTCGGTGCAAGCACTTAAGGGAGAAACTCGTCCTATTGTGCCACTGGAAGGGCGAATGGAGTTGTTGTCGGCATTAAGTTGTGTGGACTGGGTCGTGCCGTTTGATGAGGAGACACCTGAGCGGTTAATTTGCAAACTCACCCCGGATGTTTTGGTCAAAGGGGGAGACTATAAACCAGAAGAGGTGGCGGGCGCATCGTGCGTTTATAACGCGGGTGGTCAGGTTGAAATTCTATCTTTTTGGGAGGGTTACTCCACCTCCAATATGGTGACTAAAATTCAAACCTCCGACGCTCTGGAAGTGGAAGAAAAAAAGGCTGTGGAGTGATGATTGATTTTAAACACGCCTTGGTTGAGCATCAAAAAGCCATTCAATCGGTATTAGCGCAGTCAGAAAAAATTGAGCGCATTGTGCATGAAATAAC
>WFPP01000001.1 GCA_015487495.1 Thiomicrorhabdus sp. | reverse complement strand
TAGGAAGTGTATGACAATGAAGCAAGCCCTTTATTCATTAGAACAAGTCCAGTCATGGAGTCCTTATGTTGAACAGATGTGTCAGCGTTTTCCTGAGATGCTTGCGCCCGAAAGCTGGGCTGAGATTTGGAGAGAAGGGGAGCTGTATCAGCGAGTGTATGATGAGGTGATTGCGTCCTCAGATGAAGCCGCGTTAAAAAAACGTTTGCGCACGATGCGAAATTGGCAGATGACGCGCATTGCGATTCGAGATTTATCTGGTCTGGCGACACTAGATGAGGTCATGCGTTCACTTTCTGATTTAGCTGATGCGTTGGTGTCCGCCTCGCTAGATTGGCATTACGAGCGTGCTTGTCTGCGTTATGGTACGCCGATAGGACGCGATTCGGGATTGCCCCAAAAAATGTTAGTAATTGGCATGGGAAAACTAGGCGGTCAAGAGCTGAATTTTTCGTCGGATATTGATTTGATTTTTGCCTACCCTGAGGGGGGCGAAACGCACATAGCGGAAGGTCAGCCAATCAAACGTCCTATCTCAAATGATCAGTTTTTTACGCGCTTAGGACAAGCGGTGAACAAATCATTGGTGGAGGTGACGGAAGATGGGTTTGTGTATCGAGTCGACATGCGATTACGTCCGTTTGGGGATGGTGGTTCACTGGCGATTAGTTTTTCAGGCATGGAGCACTATTATGAAATTCATGGCCGAGCCTGGGAGCGTTATGCGCTGGTAAAAGGGCGTGTGATGGCCGGAAACTCGGAAGACGCGACCTATCTGTTTGATATTTTGCGTCCATTTGTGTACCGCCGTTATGTGGACTTTAGCGCAATGGATTCGTTGCGTGAATTAAAGCAGATGATTGCCGCGCAGGTTAAGAAAAAAGGCATGGAAGACAACCTTAAATTAGGGCGTGGTGGCATTCGGGAAGTGGAATTTATTGCGCAAGCGTTTCAACTGATTCACGGTGGACGAGACAAAGCGTTACAAACGCGCTCTTTACTGCCAACGTTACACTTATTAGCAGAACGCAGCTTTTTAAGTGAATCCGTCTATCAATCGCTCAAAGCGGCGTATTGTTTTTTAAGACGCGCCGAAAACCGTCTGCAAATGTGGAACGATCAACAAACACACGACTTACCGACCGAGCCGCACCCACAAAAAATGTTAGCCAATGCGATGGGGTATGACGATTACCCATCATTTTTAAACGTATTAAATGAACACCGAAATACCGTGCAAATGCAGTTTGATGCCGTGTTTGTCGAAGAAGGTGAGTGTGAAGAAGCCGATGCCCTGGGAGATTTCTGGCTAGGTAATTTGGATGAAGTGGATTTGTTGCAAACCTATGGTTTATCTCAAGCGCAAGCAACGGAATTTTTAAGCACCTTAAAGCAATTTAAAACGGGACGAATTGTACAAACCTTAAGCAAAGAGGGCGTGGATCGTTTAAATTTAGTCATGCCTATGTTGTTAAGAGCGATGCTGAAAGCAACGCACAGCAAACACTGCTTTGAACGAGTGTTATCGGTTATTGAAGCCATTGCCAAGCGCAGTGTGTATTTGGTGCTGTTAAAAGAAAATGCAGAGGCGTTACAGCGTTTGGTTGAACTGTGTCATGTCAGTGCCTGGTTAGCGGATATGTTGGTGAAATACCCCGCGCTGCTGGATCAATTACTGGATGAATCCACCCTGTACTCGCCTTTAGAGGCGAGCGAGTTGCAACATGAAGCGCACACGATTTTAAAAACCGCCAAATTGGATGAAGAGGAATTTATGAATGCGTTGCGCCAATGGCGACACGCACAAGTCTTTAAAGTGGCCGCCGCCGATGTAACGGGCAATGTACCCGTAACCCGTGTGAGCGATTACCTAACATGGATTGCCGAAGCCGTATTAGCGGCCGTTGTGGAATTTTCATGGCAATTAATGCAACAAAAAAGTGGCCTGCCAGGGGGGATGACAGAAGACACAAAACGCAACCCTTTTATGGTTTTGGGCTATGGAAAATTGGGCGGCATTGAACTGGGTTATGGCTCCGATTTAGACGTGGTGTTTGTGTATGAAGGCCTAAAACCAGGCGATCAAGCCATTGGCCCAACAGGGCGTTCACAAGACAACGCCATGTATTTTATTCGTATGGGGCAAAAAATCATTTCATTAATGACCACACTCATGCCCACGGGCGTATTGTATGAAGTCGACACCCGACTTCGCCCCAATGGTGCATCTGGCATGATGGTGGTTGATTTTGACGGCTATCAAAACTACTTGCAACATAAAGCATGGGTTTGGGAGCATCAGGCCTTTGTGCGCGTGCGAGCTGTGACAGGGGATGCACAAAGCATCGAACACTTTAATCAATTTAAAGCCCAATTTATACAACAAAAAAGAGACGTGGCAGAGATTAAAAAAGAAGTGGTGAACATGCGTCAAAAAATGATGGATGAACTCGATAAAAGCAACGACAGCGTATTTGACTTAAAACAAGGCAAAGGCGGCATTGTCGATATTGAGTTTATGATGCAATTTTTAGTGTTAAGTTACGCACACCAATACCCCGCACTGTGTCAATACAGCGACAATTTACGCATACTGGAAGCTGTTGGAAGTGCCAAGCTACTGACACAAACCGAAGTAAATAATCTACTCGATGCCTATAAAACCTACCGTTCAAAATACCACCGAGCCGCATTACAAAATGAAAAACCACTGGTTTCAAATGACTGTTATTTAGAACAACGAAAAACCGTTAAGAGAACTTGGAAAACGTTGATGCTGTCGTAAAGAATGGTGTCTTTGATTGTGATGGACGACGTTAGAGGAGGGATAAAAAAGGGGGGGGAGAAAAATTTCTCCCCCCCTCTTTTTTTGCTTTAAATATGTCGGTTTACAGCTGTTTGATGCCTTGATTTATCTTTGACCCAGTCGGTGCATCATACCCATACCTTGGCCGTTTCCGTTGTTTGGACGTTCAGCATTGTTGGCCGTGGTGTCATTGGATGAAGGAACATACCCATCGGTAAATGTCATCATGTAAGCGACAATGGCATCTTCTTGACGGCTGGTCAGTCTTAGATTACCTAAACGTCTGGTATCCATGTTTTGTGATACTTCTGGCGCATCCCATAGTCCTGGAATATCACGAGTATTGTAAAAATGAACCACTTCTTTTAGGGTTTTTAATACCCCGTTGTGCATATAAGGCGCGGTTAACGCGATATTACGTAAGTGTGATGTTTTGAACTTGCCATTTTCAGAGGCAACATTTAATACGCCACCTAAGCCTAAATCAACATTGTTTGGTTGTAGATTGAGTGGGTATTCTGTATTTTTAGGTAATCCTAAATTGTGGTATTTGAAGTCGGTAAATAAAACAGGATTGTTTGCAGTGGTTGTATTGTTTCTATTCATTCTTCCCATACCACCATTGTCAGTATGGCATTGACTGCATTTTGCGCGACCATTAAAAAGCATACGCCCTTGTCGTTCTAAACGAGTAAATTGAGCTTGTCCTGCCATAACAGCATCAAACTTAGAGGTAAATGGGCTGACTTCGCTGGTTTTCTCATAGGCCGCAATCGATTCAGCAACACAGTTGTAAGCCGCCTCAATATCCGCTGTAGAACCACAAACTTGATTAAATAGGTTGATGTAATTTGAGGCATTAATATCCGCAATCACGGTAGCTTTATCTGGGTTTGCCATTTCAACAGGGTTTAAGAAAGGGCCTTTGGCTTGTTCGGTTAAGTTGGCGGCACGACCATCCCAAAACTGCCCCCCGATTGCCACATTATTGGTGTAAGTGAACTCTGGGAAAAACTTAGCGTAGGATGCGGTAGGAGAGTTTCGGCCACCAAATAGTCCTTGAATCACGCCTTCTGAAACGGGTAAATGTTGGTCTGGATCAGCAAAGCCAGCATCGGGGTGATGGCAACTGGCACAAGACTGTCCATTGGGTTCTGATAAATTTTCATCAAAAAACATCATTTTTCCCAAGCTTTCTTGTGGGGTAAGTGGCGTAGCTTGAGCGCTTGAAATGGACAGGCCCATAAGGCCAGAAAAACACAAGGCAATACCTGTTTTTAGTAATGCTTTGTTTTTGCTGAATTTATTCATAAATGTGATTCCTATAATAGCTTTATTTTTAAAAATACATAGTTCCCTCTGTTAATAGCAGATAGGGTACTATTTGTTTCAAGCGTATTATAGGGGGTTAAAAAGGGTTGTAAATGGCTGTTGTAGCTTTATTTACGGGGAGTAAAAAGGTAGTTTAAAAGCTCTTTATTGAAAGCATAAATATTCATATTTTATGCTGTTTTTTTGCTACAGGAGATCCTCTGGTCAATTCAGAGGATGATGAGAAAAGACTAACGCTTAGACACTCATATTGACTTATCGCTTATCTTTTCGAGATTGAATCATGAAATGGCTGTTTAATAAAAAACAGATCCACACGATTAATATAAAGCTAAAACCAATTATGGTGTCCATATCCATGTTATTTTGAAAGTAGGTGAGAGACCAATTATCGTTATCATCAATAAACAGCCCTAAAATAGCCAGTCCAAAAAAGGTACTGATGACATAAAACCATTTATTGCTTATCCCTTCCGTGGTCGGTGTTTTTTTGGCTGTTTCAGCGTGGCAGTAGTGTTGGTAGTTTGACATTAAGTGATCTAAACGATTTAGTGCAATACGGCGTCTTTTTTCTCCTTCTTGATTCGTTGATGCGTTGTTTATGGCGGTTAACCAGCCATTAAT